>NZ_DJTF01000176.1:0-41736 GCF_002438125.1 Pseudomonas sp. UBA6315 | reverse complement strand
GCAGGGTGCTAAAAGCCCCTGAGCACGTGATGCTCAACAGCTTCTCGCAGCCCGCCGAAGGCACCCGCCAGCAGATCATCACCGCCGACCACGACCAGCATAAAGAAGCGCTCGTGCAGTGGCTGCTGGCCAACGAGACCTTCGACAAGGCGATCATCTTCACCAACACCCGCGCCTTGGCCGACCGCATCTACGGCCACCTGGTGGCCAAGGACGTGAAGGCCTTCGTGCTGCACGGCGAGAAGGACCAGAAGGACCGCAAGCTGGCCATCGAGCGCTTCAAGCAGGGCAGCTCCAAGGTGCTGGTGGCCACCGACGTGGCCGCCCGCGGCCTGGACATCGACGGCCTGGACCTGGTGATCAACTTCGACATGCCGCGCAGCGGCGACGAGTACGTGCACCGCATCGGCCGTACCGGCCGTGCGGGCGGCGAAGGCCTGGCGATTTCGCTGATCACCCACAATGACTGGAACCTGATGTCCAGCATCGAACGCTACCTCAAGCAGCAGTTCGAGCGCCGGGTGATCAAGGAAGTCAAAGGCACCTACAACGGGCCGAAGAAGGTCAAGGCGTCGGGCAAGGCTGCCGGCACCAAGAAGAAGAAGGTCGAGAAGAAGGGCGGCGACAAGAAGGCCACGGCCAAGCGCAAGCCCACCGCCAAGCCCAAGGCCAACGCACCACTGGCCAGCGCCGACGGCCTGGCGCCGCTGAAGAAGCGCAAGCCTGCGGCTGAGTAAGGCTTAATCGGTGCCGGCCTCTTCGCGGGGCAAGCCCGCTCCCACAGGTACACCACAGGCTTCAATGGCTGTGGTGACTTTGTGGGAGCGGGCTTGCCCCGCGAAGAGGCCGCCACTCACATCAACTATTCAGCCTTCTTCTCCGCCGTCTTCAATTCCTTGATCCGCTGATCGATCAGCTGACACTTGTCGGGCAAGTCCTTGCTGGCCGTCCCCAGCTCCATCCCCTGGAGCTCATCATTGATCTCCTTGGCCTTCTGCGGGTTCTGCTCGGTGAGCTGACTGACCAGCCCAGCCAGCTCCTCACGTTTCTGTGTCGCTTCTTCCGGCGTGCAGGCCCAGGCGGGCAGGGCGCAGAACAGGGCAGTGGCACAGGCGATGCGCAGCAGCGGTTTCATCCTTAACTACCTCCGGCAGTGGGTATGCCCGGTGGAGGTGTGCGTGGGCCGGCAAGTTCAGTGCTCGCGACCGATGGTGGCCGAGAAGAAATCGCGCGTTGTCGTAGTCCTTTTCTGAACGGCACTGAAAAGCCGTGTGGCGATCTTGATGCCTGGACCGCCCTTCACTAGCCTCGCTGTCAAACAGGAGGTATCGTATGTACAAGTGTAAATACGGAGCGTCCCATGTTCTTTGAGTGGGACGAGGCGAAAAACCAGATCAATATCCGCAAGCATGGCATCGACTTCAGCGATGTTCCGGACATGTTCAACCACCCCATGCTGATTCGCCGAGATAGTTGCGTGGAATATGGAGAGGAACGCTGGGTCAGCCTTGGCTGGTTGAAGTCACTGATAGGCGTGGTCGTTTACACGGAACGGCAAGGTGAAATCATTCGGATCATTTCCGCACGCAAAGCCACCAAATGGGAGGCCAAACATTATGACCAATACATCGAAAACTGACTGGGCGCGGCTGGCCCGGCAGGACGACAAGGATATTGATACCTCGGATATCCCCGAGCTGGGTGAAGACTTTTTCCGGCAGGCTGAGCTGCGCGTACCTGCCAAGCAAACGGTGACGATCAGGCTCGACGCCGATGTGCTCGCCTGGTTCAAGGCGCAAGGGGCGGGGTATCAGACACGGATAAACCAGTTGCTGCGCCAGTACATGCAAGCCCAGCAGCGAGATCGCTGATTCTTTCGGAACGCCGCCGATCCCCCATGTGTCCCAAGCTGTGTACCCCTTCGTCCACAGCAAGAGGCCATCGCCATGAGCACCACTTACGACTGGGACCTGATCGAGCGCTTGCTGCACGAGGTGCAGAACGGTGCCGGTCACAACTTCACGCCTCGCCCCTATGCCGAGCAGCACGCTGCGGCGCTGGCCGCCGAAGGGCAGCCGGTGGGGGACATCGACCACCTGAAAACTCGCGCCTGCGAGTACGAAAAGTTACTTTTTGAGCGCGGTTTCATTGACAGTCGGGCGCCGGAGGACGGCGGCAATGGCGAGAATTTCGTGCTCACCGAGCGCGGTTCGCGGCTGCTGAGCCTGCTGGACAGCAGCATTCCGGGCTTCGAACACCCGCGCCAGGTGCTGGACGAACAGGAAGATGGCCTGGATGAAGCCACCTTCGACCGGGTGTCTGCCAAGGCGCAGATCGCTTGAAGTCGTTTTGAGACTGGCAAGGGTGGGCCAGGAAAACCGATAATCGGTCTTTCCTGAACACTGCCGAGCCTTTGCCCATGCCATCGATCACCCTGGAGGGCCGCCCATGAGCGCGGCCCGCAAGAACCCTGACGCCTTTGCCTTCCAGGTGATGCTGGGCCTGTGCCTGCTCTGGGGTTGCCAGCAAGTCCTGATCAAGACCGCGGCGGTCGATATCGCCCCGGTGATGCAGGCCGCCCTGCGCAATGGCCTGGCCGCCGTGCTGGTGGGCCTGCTCTTGTGCTGGCGCGGTGGCTGGGGGCAAGTGGGCACGACCTGGCGCGCCGGGCTGCTGGCCGGTGGGTTGTTTGGCCTGGAGTTTCTGTTCATCGCCGAGGGCCTGAAGCTGACCTCGGCGGCGCATATGTCGGTGTTTCTCTATACCGCGCCGGTATTCACCGCCCTGGGGCTGCACTTCATGTTGCCCAGCGAGCGCCTGCGCTGGCTGCAGTGGATGGGCATCCTGCTGGCGTTCGGCGGCATTGCTACCGCGTTCGCCGGGGGTGTGTCGTTCGAGCAGATGGACGGGCGCATGCTGCTCGGCGATGCCCTGGGCGTGCTGGCTGGCCTGGCGTGGGGCGCGACCACCGTGGTGGTGCGCGGCTCGCGGCTGTCGGAGGCGCCGGTGACGCTGACGCTGTTCTACCAGTTGGCGGTGGGCTTTGCCGGGCTGTTGCTGATTGCCTTGCTCAGCGGGCAGATCGGCGAGGTGGCGATGACGCCCTTGGCGGTGGGCAGCGTGCTGTTCCAGGGGATCATGGTGTCGTTCGTCAGCTACCTGACGTGGTTCTGGTTGCTGCGCAAGTACCTGGCCTCGAACCTGGCGGTGTTTTCGTTCATCACGCCGTTGTTCGGGGTGACCTTTGGTGTGTTGCTGCTGGATGAACCGTTGAGCGTGAACTTTGTGCTCGGGGCGGTGATGGTGTTGCTGGGGGTGATCCTGGTCAGCGCCGAGCCCTGGGTGCGGCAGCAATTGCGCAGGTTTGTCGGTTGATCAGTGTTGGCCTCATCGCCGGCAAGCCGGCTCCCACAGGTCACTCACAACGCTTGAGCATTGTGGGCAGCCTGTGGGAGCCGGCTTGCCGGCGATAGGGCCGGTTCAGGCACCCCGGTTCATCAAGCTACCCGACCGGTAACCAGGGAAGCATTGGGGTTGCGGCTCCCCACAAGCACCAGCACCCCCGCCAGCCCCAGCCCAGCAGCCGCCAACACCAGCGCCGGCTGCAAGCCCCCGCTGTAATGGTTGCTCAAGGCAGCCAGCAGCGGCCCACTCAACTGCCCCAGCGCAAAGCAGGCCGTCAGCAGCCCGGCATTGCGCTGCGTCGCATGCGGCGCCAGCTCCCGCGAGCGCTGCATCACCAGCTGCATGCAGGCCAGAAACGGTGTGCCGCAGAGCACCACACCCAGCGCCAGGCCAAGCCCGCCTCCCATCAGGCAGGCCAGCACGCCCAGCCCCTGCAGCCACAAGGTGGCCGTCAACCAGGTGGACGTGCGGCCCGAGCGCCGCGCACTCACCAGCACCACGCCGAGCGCCGCAGCCACGCCGAATGCCGGCCAGAACAGGTCAGCCATCCACTGCCCGCGAAACTGCTGGTTGGCCATTTGCGACAGGAACGTGGCCGGCAGGATGTAACCCACGCCATACAACGCATACACCAGGGCCAGGCGGCCAATGCCGACGCTGCGTGTCGCCCCCGGTTGCCCGCTGCTGGGCACTACGGCGGGCTCCAGCGCACGCGGCAGCCATGGGCGCACGGCCAGCAGCATGGCCAGCGCCGCCACCGCGTATACCAACCACAACGCCGCCGAGCTCAGCCCCAGCAGGTGCGCTGCCAGTGCCAGCAGCCCGGTAACGGCGATGCCCACGCCGGGCCCGGCGAACACCAGGGCACCCAGGCGTTGGCGCTGGCTGGCATTGGCGATCTGCTGGCTGAGGCTGGTGATCATCACCAAAACCCAGGCGCTGGCCACGCCGGTGCCGAAGCGCAGCAGCAGGTGGCTCCAGAAGCCATCGGCGGCCCAGGAGGCCAGGGTCAGCAGCACGCACAGCCACAGCCCGCCCTGCAGCCGCAGCCTGACCTGACTGGGCCGGCGGGCGAACATGGCATCGGCCGCGCCGATGAAGTAGCCCAGGTAGTTGGCGGCCGCCACCAGGCCGGCAGCCGTCAGGTCGAACTGGCCCTCGGCAATCAGCTGCGGCAGTTGCGGGGTGAGGGCGAAGCGGCCGATGCCCATGGCCATCATCAAGGCCACGGCGCTGGCCAGCAGTTGTACGAGCGGCGACATGGGAATACTCCTGCGCAAACGTTGAGCGATGGATGGCAGGGTAGGGCGGATTGACTTTCAGTAAAATTGAATAATGATGATGAAGTTATTCAGTTTAGGAGAACGCCATGGAGTTCAGCCAACTGCGCATCTTCCAGGCTGTCGCCGAGGAAGGTTCGGTGACCCGCGCCGCCGAGCGGCTGCACCGGGTGCCGTCGAACCTGTCCACGCGCCTGCGCCAGCTCGAGGAGCAACTGGGCGTCGAGCTGTTCCTGCGTGAGCGCCAGCGCCTGCAGTTGTCGCCTGCAGGCAAGGTTTTGCTGGATTACGCCAACCGCCTGCAAGCGCTGCATGATGAAGCGGTGGCGGCGGTGCAGGGTGGCCAGCCGGCCGGCAACTTCGTGCTCGGCACCATGTACAGCACGGCGGCCATCCACCTGCCGGCACTGCTGGCCCGCTACCACCAGGCGTACCCGGCGGTGAACCTGCAAGTGCAGGCGGCGCCCAGTGGCGAACTGCTCGAAGGCCTGCTCAGCCATCGCCTGGATGCCGCCCTGGTGGATGGCCCGCCGAGCCTGGCCGGGCTGGATGGGGTGCGCCTGTGCGACGAGGTATTGGTGCTGATCACCAGCCCCGAGCACCCGGCGGTGCACAGTGCCCGCGAGGTGGCCGGCAAGGCGGTGTTCACCTTCCGCCAGGGCTGCTCCTACCGCATGCGCCTGGAGGCCTGGTATGCCCATGCCCACACGCCCATGGGCCGGGTGATGGAAATCGAGTCGTACCAGAGCATGTTGGCCTGCGTGATCGCTGGCGCAGGGGTGGCGCTGATGGCGCAATCAATGCTCGACAGCCTGCCAGGCCGCGACCGGGTACGCGCCCATCGCCTGCAGGCGCCGTTCGATCATGCGCAAACCTGGTTGATGTGGCGCCAGGGCATGTGCGGGGCGAATTTGCAGGCGTGGATCGATTTGCAACAAAGCGAAACGATTAACCAATCGTCGGAATGCGCCGTTTCGGCTTGATCCGCGTCAAACTCGACCCCATCTGTAGGAACAAGGGCATGCGTAATACAGGACATAGGGCTATGATCTGTATGAAACATCGCAGGATTGATTGACCGTGAGGCTGACCCGTCAAGGGGGCACTATGAAAAACCAAATGTTCAACTGGCTCCATGACTTGGCTGTCGCGCTGGGGCTCATACCACCACCCCTGCAGCCGGTGCCGATCCCGACTGATGAAGAGCAGCGCCGGCGCCAGCCGCGTCGCCGCTGAAAAAGCAAAAAGGCCGCCGCATCAGCTTCGATGCAGCGGCCTTTTCGTTTGTGCAGGTTATCAGGCCAGTTTCACGGCACCGACTTCCTTGCGCGACAGCAGGCTCACCACTACGAAACTCACCAAGCCAATTGCCAGGCTGTAGTAGATCGGCGTGTTGGCATCCAGGCCGTCCTTGAACATGAACAGCAGCGCGGTGGCAAAGCCCAGCGACATGCTGCAGATGGCCCCTGCGGTGGTCGCACGCTTCCAGAAGATCGCGCCGATCAGCGGAATCAGCATGCCGCCCACCAGCAGGTTGTAGGCCAGGGTCAGGGCGCTGATCACATCGTTCACCGCCAGGGCGATAGCCAGCACCACCAGGCCGGTGAGCAGGGTGAACAGGCGGTTGATGCCCAGGCTCGACTGCTTGCCGCCACGCAGCTTGGGCAGCAGGTCTTCGGTCAGGGTGGTCGATGCAGCCAGCAGGCCGGCACTGGCGGTCGACATCATCGCGGCCAGGGCGGCAGCCATCAGCAGGCCACGGATGCCTTCAGGCAGCTGGGTCTTGATCATCTCGGCGAAGGCGTTGTTGGGGTTGACCAGGTCCGGCATGATCACGTGCGCAGCCATGCCGATCAGGGCGCAGGCCAGGCCGTACAGCACGCAGTACACACCGGCGGTGGTACCGGCACGCTGGCAGACCTTCTCGTCACGGGCGGTGAACACCCGCTGCCAGATGTCCTGGCCGATCAAGATGCCGAAGAAGTAGATCAGGAAGTAGGTGATGATGGTGTCCCAGCCGATGCTGGTCCAGGCGAAGCTGGCCGCCGGCAGCTTGGCTACCAGGGTGTCCCAGCCACCGGCCTTGTACAGGCACACCGGCAGCAGGATGAACATCAGGCCCACGGTCTTGATCACGAACTGGACGATGTCGGTCAGGGTCAGCGACCACATGCCGCCGATGGTCGAGTACACCACCACCACACCGCCGCCAAGCAGCAGCGACATCCAGAATGGCAGGTCGAGCAGCACTTGCAGCACGGTGCCCATGGCCAGGGTCGAGGTCACGCCGATCATCAGCGCATAGGCGAGCATGATCGCCGCACTGGCCTGGCGTGCCATCGGGTTGTAGCGGCGCTCCAGTACCTGGGTCACGGTGAAGATCTTCAGGCGCAGCAGCGGTTTGGCGAGGAACAGGTTCAGGGCGATGATGCCCAGGCCCAGGGCTGCGCAGAGCCAGAAGCCGGAGATGCCGTGGACATAGCCCAGGCGCACGGTGCCGACGGTGGAAGCACCGCCCAGTACGGTGGTGGCCATGGTGCCCATGTACAGGGTCGGGCCGAGGTTGCGCCCGGCTACCAGGTAATCTTCGTGGGTTTTTGCCCGACGCATGCCATACCAGCCCAGCCCGAGCATGCCGGCGGCATAGATCATTACAACGATGATGTCCAAGGCCATTGGGGGTCTCCCGATTATCTTTATTATGGCGAGATCGACCGCCCGGGCGCGTTCACGGCGCCAGGCGGTCTTGTCTTGTGTTGGCGGGCCTCAGTGGCCCTCCCAGATGGCTCCTGCCCGGGTGTAGCAGTGTCAGCGGCGCACGACGCCCGGCAGCACGCAGAGCATTTCGAACAACAGGTTGGCACCGAGCAGCGAGGTGTTGCCGGTGGTGTCGTAAGGCGGGGAGACTTCGACCAGGTCACAACCGATCAGGTCCAGGCCGTGGCAGCCGCGAATGATCTCCATCGCCTGGATGGTGGTCAAGCCGCCGATTTCCGGGGTGCCGGTGCCAGGGGCCCAGGCCGGGTCGATGCCGTCGATGTCGAACGACAGGTACACAGGGCCGCCGCCGACTTTTTCGCGCACTTCGGCCATCAGCGGCTCCAGCGACTTGTGCCAGCACTCTTCGGCCTGGACCACGCGGAAACCCTGGCGGCGGCTCCAGTTGAAGTCGTCGGCGGTGTAGCCCTGGGCGCGCAGGCCGATCTGCACCACGCGGTCGCAATCGAGCAGGCCTTCTTCCACCGCGCGGCGGAAGGTGGTGCCGTGGGCGATCTTCTCGCCGAACATGTGGTCGTTGACGTCGGCGTGGGCGTCGATGTGCACCAGGCCGATCTTGCCGTGCTTCTTGTGCAGAGCCCGCAGGATCGGCAGGGTGATGGTGTGGTCGCCACCCAGGGTCATGGGGATGACGTTGTGCTCGACGATCTCGTCGTAGGCTTCTTCGATGATGCGCACGGCGTCGAGCAGGTTGAAGGTGTTGATCGCCACGTCACCGATGTCGGCGACCGACAGCGAATCGAACGGCGCGGCGCCGGTGGCCATGTTGTACGGGCGGATCATCACCGATTCGGCGCGGATCTGGCGTGGGCCGAAGCGGGTGCCGGAGCGCAGCGAGGTGCCGATGTCCAGGGGCACGCCGATGAACGCGGCGTCCAGGCCTTGGGCACTTTGCAGGTGGGGGAGACGGAGCATGGTGGCGATGCCGCCGAAACGCGGCATTTCGTTGCCGCCCAGTGGTTGGTGGAGAACTTTGTCCACGGTGGGCCTCATCAGTCGGTCGATTGTTTTGTTTGTTCGAACCTGTGCCGCCGCGCGCCTCGAGTGTGGTTCAGCCGGCGGGCAGGGACATTTCGGCCAAGTCTGCGCAAGGTAGTGCCTGCGACAAATCGCTACAGGCAAATACTTACTTCATGAATTTCTAAACTAACCGCCGCCGATGCGGTTAGACTGCGCGCAATCCACCCTGCGGAACCGTTGCACCATGGCCTCGACCCTGCCCGACCTGAAACTGCTGCGCATCTTCATCAGCGTGGTGCGCCACCAGGGCTTCGCCAATGCCCAGCGCGAGCTCAACCTGTCGACTTCGGCCATCAGCACCTACATGAGCCAGCTCGAAGGGGCGCTGGGCATTGTCCTGTGCCACCGCGGGCGCGGCGGCTTCAGCCTGACCAGCAAGGGCGAGCTGTTTCACCAGGAGACCTTGCGCCTGCTGGCCGAGCTGGATGGTTTCGAGCAGTACGCCGCCGCGCTCAAGGGCGAGTTGCGCGGCACGCTCAACCTCGGGGTGATCGACTCCACGGTCGGCGACCGGGCGCTGCCCTTGGCCGAGGCCATCGGCGCCTACAGCCAGGAACACCCGGCGGTGCACCTGCACCTGTCGGTGTCCAGCCCTTACGAACTGCAACTCGGCGTGCAGGACAACCGCCTCGACCTGGCCATCGGTGCGTTCTCCTCGCGCATGAGCGGCCTGGTCTACCAGCCGCTGTACCGCGAGCAGCACTGGCTGTACTGCAGCAGCCGCCACCCGCTGTACGCCGAGCGGCGCATCCCGGAGCCTGTGGTCACCCAGCAGCGCATGGTCGGGCGCGGTTACTGGAGCCAGGCGGAGCTGGCCCGGCACGGCTTCAAGCACAGCGCGGCGACGGTGGAGAGCATGGAGGCGCAGTTGATCCTGATCCTGTCCGGCGCCTACATCGGCTACCTGCCCGAACACTACGCCCAGGCCTGGGTCGACAAGGGCGACTTGCGCGTGCTTTCTCCGGCGACTTTCGGCTATCAGGCGCCATTTTCCTTGATCATCCGCCGCGGCCGTAGCCGTGAACCGTTGATCCAGACCTTCCGCGACCTGCTCAAGAGCCAGCTCAACGTCGGCTGACTTGGGCCGGTAGTGGGCATTCCGTCGGGAGAACCCACTACGCGACAAAACCTGACCTCATTCGTACTGGCGTTCTGCTAAACCTTTACTTGCCTTGATGATTTTTCCCCTCATCTATACAAGCAAGGACAGCCCAGATGCGCATGAATTTGCCTGTCACGGAGCACGAAAGAACGTTTTCCAGCGACCAGCGTCTGATTTCCACCACCGACCTCAACAGCCGCATCACCTATTGCAACGACGCGTTCGTGGCCATCAGCGGGTTCACCTACGACGAGCTGGTCGGCCAAACCCACAACCTGGTGCGCCACCCCGACATGCCGCCGTCGGTGTTCGGCCATATGTGGGAGACCATCAAGCAGGGCAAGCCGTGGATGGGCGTGGTCAAGAACCGCGCCAAGAACGGCGACTTCTACTGGGTCAGCGCCTACGTCACCGCCATCTACGAGAACGGCCGCATCAGCGGCTACGAGTCGGTGCGGTCGGTGCCCAGCCGCGAGCAGATCCGCCGCGCCGAAGCGCTGTATGCGCGGTTGCGCGGCGGGCGCCCGGCAGTGCCATGGGCGGCCCGCGTGGGGCATGGCCTGGGGCAGGGCTGGCCGTTGATCGGCGCCGGGCTGCTGTCTGCTGCAGCTTACCTGTGGTTGCCGGCCTATGCGGCGCTGGGCGTGCTGATGGCCAGCCTGCTGGTGGCCTGGTACCTGGTCGAGAACCGCCAGAGCCAGGCCATCCGCCGCACCCTCGCCGAACACCCCAAGGCCTTCACCAGCCCGCTGGTGGCCCTGACCTACAGCGACAACCCGGGCCTGCGCGGCCAGCTCGACCTGGCGATCATCAGCGAGGAAGCCCGCCTGCAAACGGCGCTGACCCGCCTGGTGGATGCGGGTATCGGGGTGAAATCGCGGGCTGCGCAGTCGGCCGGCTTGTCCGATGCCCAGGCCCAGATGCTCGACCGCCAGCGCAGCGAGACCGACCAATCGGCCACGGCCATCGCGCAAATGGCGGCGACCATCCAGGAAGTCACGCACAACGTGCAGAGCACGGCGCATGCCGCAGGCGATGCCGACCAGCTCGCCCAGCACGGCAGCGAGCTGGCGCAGCAGAGCCTCAAGGCCATGGGCAGCATGAGCGAGGCGGTGAACGACATCGGCCAGGCGGTCAATGCCCTGGCCGAGCAGACCCAGTCGATCGGCAGCGTGGTCGATACCATCACCTCGATCGCCGAGCAGACCAACCTGCTGGCGCTCAATGCCGCGATCGAGGCGGCGCGGGCGGGTGAGCAGGGCAGGGGCTTTGCGGTAGTGGCCGACGAGGTGCGCTCACTGGCCCAGCGCACGCGCACCTCCACCGAAGAAATCCACCAGATCATCGCCTCGCTGCGCAGCGGTGCCGAGCATGCGGTGAGCACGGCCAACCGCGGCGAGCAGATTTCCCGCGACAGCGTGCAGAGTGTCGAGGCGGTGCAATCGGCGCTGGCGGGTATCGCCCAGGCGGTGAGCCGCATCACCGGCATGAGCCAGCAGATGGCGACCGCCTCGGAGCAGCAGAGCCACGTGGCCGAAGACATCAACCAGCAGATCGTGCGCATTGCCCAGCTGTGCGATCAGAGTGCGGGGCAGGCCAAGCAAGGGGCGCAAATCAGCCAGGACCTCGAGCGCATGGCCGAGTACCTGCACAGCCTGGCGGAGCGGTTCAATCGCTGAGGGGTCAGGCGGGGGTTTGGTGTTGATCTCGACATCGCACACAAGCCGAGCCCCCGCAGCCCCACCGCTCTGTGGCAAACTGCGCCCCGTAAGGAGAGCCCCATGCCCAGACCCCGCTGCGAACGCTGCCAGCGCCCGCTCGATCACTGCCTTTGCCCACTGATCCCCACCCTCGACAGCCGCACCCGCGTGGTCCTGTTGCAGCACCCCAGTGAAACCGCCCACGCCCTGAACACCGCCCGCCTGGCCGCGCTTGGCCTGGTCAATGCCCAATTGCGCATCGGCGAGGTTTTCGATGATCTCGACGAATTGCTGGGCACCCCGGGATATCGGCCGGTAGTGCTATTCCCAGGCGATCAAGCCCAGGCGCTGACCGCCTATGGCGAAGCGGATGACACCCCGCTGCTGTTGATCGTGCCCGATGGCACCTGGCGCAAGGCGCGCAAGATGCTGTATCTGAACCCGCTGCTGGCGGCGTTGCCCAGGGTGACGCTGGGCCAGGTGGCACCCTCGCGCTATCGACTGCGCAAGGCGCCGGAGCCGGGGGCGGTGTCGACCCTGGAGGCGGTGGTGCAGGCGTTGAATGTGCTGGAGCAGCCCGCCAGTTTCGATGCGCTGCTGCGGCCGTTCGAGGCATTGATCGAGGGGCAGATCAAGGCCATGGGCGTGGAGACGTTCGAGCGCAATCATGGTGAAGGCTAAAGGGTGATTACACCCGTTCAGGCCCTTTCGCGGGGCAAGCCCGCTCCCACAGGCACAGCACAATTCCCAAGGAAGGTGGTGAACCTGTGGCAGCGGGCTTGCCCCGCGAAAGGGCCAGCGCAGCTACAGAGTGCTCAAGATGAAATCTCCTATAGCCTTAATTCTTGCGATAGTTGCCATACGCAGATAAATTCCCTCCGTCGCGGCAAATTCCGCGATCGGGTTTGGCGACCCGGATAACTTGGCGCAACAGCGCCCCACACGATTGCAGGCGCTTTTTTTGCGCCCGCAGCCTCGTGCCATGGCGGCTGTGCGTGGGAGACCTTCGGGTCTGCCGGGTTCCAAGTTCCCGGTTCGCCAACCTGCGTACAGCTGCCACCCAATTGTTTGGCGACGATGCGTGGCAGCTCCAACTTAACTTGGAGTTTCATGCATGCTTACCTCGAGCTTTGCATCTGAGCTTTCGCAACACTGCCGGAATTCATCAGGCCATCAGGATCATCAGCCGCCTGGCGAGTGAGCAGTGTGGGAAGTTGGATCAGCTGAAGGGGGAGGCTGGGCCAGATTAGCCGGCAGTACTGGCTTCATCGCCGGCAAGCCGGCTCCCACACGCGCTCGCGAGCAGCGGTAAACCTGTGGGAGCCGGCTTGCCGGCGATAGGGCCGGTACAGACCACTCAGCGCTCGCGCAGTGCCTCGGTCCGGGCCTTGAGCACCGGCTTGAGCAGGTAATCCAGCACGCTCTTCTGCCCGGTGATGATATCCACCGTGGCCACCATCCCCGGGATGATCAGCAGCGGCTTGTTATCCCCACCCAGGTGGTTCTTCTCGGTGCGCACCTGGATCAGGTAGAACGCATTGCCCTTGTCGTCGGTGACAGTATCGGCACCGATCAGCTCGAGCTTGGCCTTGAGCCCGCCGTAGATGGTGTAGTCGTAGGCACTGAACTTGACCATCGCCGGCTGCCCCGGGTGCAGGAACGCCACATCCTGCGGGCGCACCTTGGCCTCGATCAGCAGGTTGTCCTCGATCGGCACGATCTCCACCAGGTCACTGCCCGGCTGCACCACGCCGCCGATGGTGTTGACCTTGAGCAGCTTGACGATGCCGCGTACCGGCGACACCACCGTGGTGCGGTTGACCCGGTCGTCGATGGCGATGCTGGTGGCGGTGATCTTGGAAAGCTCAGTGCGCTTGTCGTTGAGTTCCTTGGCCGCGTCGGAGCGGAAGCTCGCGTCGGACTCCTGGATCTTGCTGCGGATCTCCGCCACCGCCGCCTCGGCCCGGGGGATGGCCAGGCTGGTGGCGTTGAGCTGGCCGCGGGCTTCGACGGTGCGCTGCTTGAGGCGCAGTATCTCCACCGGCGAGATGGCGCCCTTGCTCACCAGCGGCGAGGACATGTCCAGCTCCTGCTGCAGCAGGCCCACCGCCGAGCGGTATTGATCGACCTTGGAGCGGAATTCGGCCAGCTCCTGGGTCTTTTGCCGCAGCTGTTCGTTGAGGGTCTGCTTCTCGCTGGCCAGCCGGCGCTGGCGCGAGTCGTACAGGGAGGTTTCGTCCTCGGCCACCTGCGGCGCCTTGGCGCGCACTTCGTCAGACAGCACGAACGGGCGGCCTTCGGCTTCGGCCGACAGCCGCTCCACCTGGGCGGTCAAGGCATAGCGGTCGGCTTCGCTTTCGCCTTTGTTGGACTTGAAGCGGGTGTCATCCAGGCGCAGCAGGGTGGCGCCTTTTTCCACCATCTGCCCTTCGCGCACAAAGATTTCGGTGACGATGCCGCCCTCCAGGTTCTGCACCACCTGGACCTTGCTCGAAGGGATCGCCTTGCCTTCGCCGACGGTAACCTCGTCGAGCCTCGCCAGGCTCGCCCAGACCAGCGCCACCAGCAGCAGCGCCGCCGCCAGCCACACGGTCAGGCGCGACAGGCGTGGCGAGTCCTGCAGGGTGGCGCCGGCCAGCTCCGGCATGTAGTCGCGCTCGGCGCGCTTGTCGGAGCCTGTATGGGTACTGCGCACGTTGTGGCCGATGGACATGCAAACCTCCTAGAGCGCCGCGCCGATGCGGCCCTTGCGCAGGGCGTCGATGACCGAATCCTTCGGCCCGTCGGCGACGATCTTGCCGTTGTCCAGCACCAGCAGCCGGTCCACCAGGCTGAGCATCGAGGTGCGGTGGGTCACCAGCAGCAGGGTCTTGCCCGGCACCCAGGCCGACAGGCGCTGGCGCAGTTGTTCTTCGCTGCTGTTGTCCATGTGGCTGGTGGGTTCGTCGAGGATCAGGATCGGCGGCTCCAGCAGCAGCGCCCGGGCCAGCAGCACCGCCTGGCGCTGGCCGCCGGATAGCAGCTGGCCGCGCTCGCCCACCGGGCGCTCGAAGCCGTGCGGGTGCTGCCGGGCCAGCTCGCTGACGCCGGTCAGCTCGGCCACTTCGAGCATGCGCGCATCGCTGATGTGGCGGGCGCCCAGGGTCAGGTTGTCGCGCAGGCTGCCGGCCAGCAGCGGCAGGTCGTGGGCGACGTAGCCGAGCTGGCTGCGCAGGTCGGCGATGTCCAGTTGGCGCAGGTCGAGGTTGTCGAGCAGGACCTGGCCGTCATCGGGGTGATGAAAGCCCATCAGCAGCCGGCCCAGGGTGCTCTTGCCCGAGCCGCTGCGGCCGATGATGCCGATGCGCTCGCCAGGCTTGATGGCCAGGGTCACGTCCTGCAGCGCCGGGCTGGTTTGCCCGGGGTAGCGGAAGCTGACATGGCTCAGGGCCAGGCCGCCCTTGAGCGCGGTGTGCTCCAGCGCCTGTTGTTCGGCCTGGCGCTCCTGGGGCAGGGCCATCAGCGCGTCGGTGCTGCGCATGGTCAGTTGCGCCTGCTGGTAGCGGGTGATCAGCCCGGCGATCTGGCCAAGCGGGGCCAGCACGCGGCTGCCGAGCATGTAGCTGGCAACCAGGGCACCGACGCTGAGGTTGCCGGCGATGATGCTGTACACCCCGGCGACGATGGTGGCCATGCCGCAGAACTGCTGGATGAACAAGGTGCCGTTGCTGGCCAGCGACGACAGGTTGCGGGCGTGGGCGTCGAGCCGGGCGATGGCGCCGTTGGTGTGTTCCCACTGGTATTGGCGCTCGCTCTCGGCGCCGCAGGCCTTGAGGGTTTCCAGGCCGCCGAGGGTTTCGATCAGCAGCGCCTGGCGCACGGCGCCGAGGCTCAGGCTTTTTTCCACGGTGTCGCGCAGGCGCGCCTGGATCAGCAGGGCAAAGCCCACCGCCAGGGGGAAGGCGATCAGCGGGATCAGCACCAGCCAGCCACCGAGCAGGCCGATCACCAGCAGCATCAGGGCCACGAACGGCAGGTCGATGATGCTGGTCAGGGTCACGGCGGTGAGGAATTCGCGCAGGCCCTGGAAGTCGTGGATGCTCTGGGCGAAGCCGCCGATGGT
Source organism: Pseudomonas sp. UBA6315 (assembly GCF_002438125.1). Classification (NCBI taxonomy): domain Bacteria; kingdom Pseudomonadati; phylum Pseudomonadota; class Gammaproteobacteria; order Pseudomonadales; family Pseudomonadaceae; genus Pseudomonas; species Pseudomonas sp. UBA6315. The sequence goes on along the minus strand of NZ_DJTF01000176.1, from coordinate 26,349 downwards.
GGCGGGCTTGGCCTTCATGGCCATGCCGGTGATGCGCTCGAATAGGGTGGCGGAGAGGATCAGGTCGGTCTTCTTGCCGGCCTGGTCCAGCAAGTGCGCACGGACCATGCGCAGCACCAGTTCGAAGGCGGTGCCGATGAACAGGCCGGCGACCAGCATCCACAAGGTCGAGAGTGCCTGGTTGGGCACCACGCGGTCGTAGGTCTGCATGACGAACAGCGGCACCATCAGGCCCAGCAGGTTGATCAGCAGGCTGGCCAGCAGGGCATCGCCGTACAGCCAGCGGGAATGGCGCAGGGTGTCGCGGAACCAGGCATCGACCCGCGGCAGCAGCGGTGCGCGCAGGTTCTCCAGGGTGTGCCGTGGCCGTGCGAACAAGGCGTGCCCGCTGTAGGCCTGGGCCAGTGCCTCGCGTTCGAGCCACTGCTCGCCGCCGCCGGCCTCGCACGGCAGCACCAGCGCCCGGCCATCCTCGCCCCAGCGCTGCAGCACGGCGCTGCGGCCATCGTTGAGCAGCAGCAGTACCGGCAGGTTGAGCGCCGAGATGGCCTCCAGCTCACGGGCCAGCACGCGCCCTTGCAGGCCGGCGCGGGCGGCCGCCCGGGGCAGCAGGTCTGCGCCCAGGCGTTGCTGGGCCAGGGGCAGGCCGCTGCTGAGGCTGGCGCGGCTGGCCGGGCAGCCATGCAGGCGGCACAGGATCAGCAAACCATCGAGCAGCGGGTCATCGACATCGGGGCGCGGCTGCGCACTTTGCATACTGGTCACGATGAACTACTCCCGCCTCGGTGGATGGGGTGTGACGCTGGGTGCGCGCGCCTGCCGCGCCGGGTGATCAGCGCATGTCGGGCAGCTTGGCCTGGTTGCGCACTTCACTCTGGGCAATGGCCTCGGGCGGCAGCGAAACGCGCTGCTTGCTCAGCAGCTCGCCCATGGTCGCCAGCACCCGGTACATCGAGAACTCCTCGGTGTAGCGCACTTCGGTATAGCGGCGGTTGGCGTTGTACAGCTCGTTTTCGCTGTCGAGCACGTCGAGCAGGGTGCGTTGGCCGAGGCCGAACTGGTCCTGGTAGGCGGCGCGTACACGCTGGGTGGTTTCGGCATATTCGCGGGCAGTCGGGGTTTGCTTGCGCGCGTTGTTCATGGCGTTCCAGGCCAGGCTGAGGTTTTCGGTCAGCTCGCGCAGGGCGTTGTTGCGCACGTCCATGGCCTGGTTGATCTTGTGGGCGTCCGACTGCAGGCGAGCCTTGTCGCTGCCGCCGCGGAACAGGTTGTAGTTGAGCTCGACGCCGGCTTGCCAGTCGTTGTTGCTGTGGCCTTTCTCGCCGCCCAGGTTGTTGTTGGCGCCGGTGGCCAGCACCGCATCCAGGCGCGGGTAGAAGGGCGACTTGGCCACTTCGTACTGCTGCTCGGCAGCGTTGACGTCAGCCTGGGCCGATTTCAGGTAGGGGTTGTTTTCCAGCATGCCCTGGCGCGCCAGGTCGAGGCCGGTGGGCACTTCGCCCTTGATCGTGACCGGGGCTTCCAGCTCGTCGGGCATGCGCCCGACCACGCTGTAGAAGTTGGCCTCGGCGTCGGCCAGGTCGACTTCGGCGGTGTCCAGGTTGTTTTCTGCCAGGGCGCGACGGGCGCGGGACTGGTCGAGGTCGGCGGTGCTGCCCACGCCGCGCTCGCTGCGCAGGCCGATCTGGTCGTTGAAGCGCATGTGCGCTTGCAGGTTGTTCTTGGCCAGGGTTACCAGCTCACGGCGCTTGAGTACTTCCAGGTACACCTCGATGGCGCGCAGGGCCACGGTTTCGGCAGTGGCCTGGGTGTAGTAGGCGCGCGAGTTGACCACCGCTTCGGTGCGGCCGACTTCGTTAGGGGTGTTGAAACCGTCGAACAGCATCTGCCGCAGGCGCAGCTCCGACTGGGTGTAGTTGAGGGTTTCCTTGCCGTGGTTGCTGGTGCCATCGGGGTTCACGGTGCGGGTGTTGAGGTTGTCCGAGCGCTGACGGCCATAGCCGGCAACCAGGTCCACCGAGGGGTAGTAACCGCCACGCGCGAATTTCACGTCTTCGTCGGCCGACAGCCGGCTGTTACGGCTGGCGCTGATCTCCGGGTGATGGTCCACGGCGTTCTGGACGGCTTCGTTGAGTGACATCGCCTGAACGTTGGCGCACGCCATGGCCAACAGAATTGCACTGGTGATGGGGTTGAAAACGCGCATGGGGTACTTCTCCCTGGTCTTTAAAAGGTGCTGCTGTTCGTCAAAAAAGTGACGATAAAAGGCATTCAAACCGTTTCATGTTTGTAACAACAGAGCTAAGAACATTTAACGCGCGAGCTAAGAAGATTTTTTCATAAGAGATATGCGAAAAAAAACTTATGCGGTCTATCGAAACCAAGACATTGTTTCATTCAGGTAAATTTGGAAGCCGCTGGAGGACGCGGTTTTCAAGCGTCCGCAAGAGTTCCAGATTTTTTACAGCTAAGGACGCGGGATGAACAGGTAAAAGCGTAATTTGGCGACAATAATTTGGCATCGACTGATGGCCCAATTACATTACCTCTATCGCCGAAGGAGTAGCTGGAGAGCCCGATTCTCAGTGTTGAGACACTCGCTTTCCAGGCGCTGAGCCGCCACCCGCGACGTCATTGGCTGACAAGCCAATCGGTAAGGGGAGGCGTGCGCTCATGGCTAAGCTAATCGGTGTGGTCAGCAAGGTGGTTGGTCAGGTGTTTGCCGTTGCCGAGGACGGCACTCGCCGCCTGTTGATCGAAGGCGACCGCCTGTTCGCGGGCGAGCAGTTGCAGACCGGTGCCGCCGGTGCGGTAGCGGTGCACTTGCACAATGGTGCAGAGCTGACGCTGGGGCGCGACAGCAGCCTGCAGATGACCCCCGACCTGCTGGCCGGCCAGGCCCCTCACACCCAGACCCACGACGGCGCCCCCAGCGACGCGCAACTGAGCGATGTGGCGCGGATCCAGCAGGCGATTGCCGCCGGTGCCGACCCCAGCGACGTCGGCGAAGCCCCCGCCGCCGGGCCCAACGCGGGCAGCGCCCCGGGCGCGCTGGGCGGCGGGCACAGTTTTGTCCTGCTTAGCGAGGTGGCGGCGCGGGTCGACCCGCAGGTGGGCTTCCCCACGGCCGGCTTCAATGGCATCCCCGATTTGGTCGAGCGTGAAGTTGGCGATCTGCGTGACCACAGCCGCGGGCTGCCCGGGGCCGGCGGCGAGATCACCGGCCCGGACAGCGGCCTGCAACCTGATCAGCCGACGCCGCCGGTGGACACCAAGCCGCCGGTCGATCCCAACCCACCTGTGGACCCCAACCCACCAGTAACGCCAATCGATGAAAACCACCCGGTCGAGTTGCACGGGCTGACGCTCGACCCCGGCGACCCTGGCCTTGACGAAGCCAACCTGCCCCTGGGCTCGGCAAGCAACCCGGCGGCCCTGACCCAGCACGGCAGCTTCACCGTGGTGGCCCCGGACGGCGTGTTCAACCTGAGTGTGGGCGGCATCAACGTGGTGACTGGCGGTGTGGTCACCGGTGTCGGCCACTCGATCACTACCGGCCTTGGCAATACCCTGACCATCCTTGGCTTCGACCCGGCGACCGGGGTGGTGACCTACAGCTACACCCTCACCGGCGCCGAGCAGCATCCCGATGGCGCAGGCACCAATGCGCTGAACGAGAACCTGCCGGTGATGGCCAGCGACCCCGACGGCGACGCCGCCCAGGGCACACTGGTGATCACCATCCGCGACGACGTACCCCGGGCAGTGGATGACAGCAACCCGGTGCCGGCCACCGAGCAGCATGTGGAGCTGACCGGCAATGTGCTGAGCAACGACATCCAGGGCGCCGACCGGGTGCCGGGCGGCCCGGTGATCGCCGGCACCTTCACCGGCACCTACGGCACGCTGGTGCTGGCCGCGGACGGTTCCTACACCTACACCCTCGATGTCAACGACCCGGACTTCAAGAACCTGGGCGGTGGCGGCCATGGGGTGGAAACCTTCACCTACACCATCAAGGACGCCGACGGCGACACCAGTAGCGCGACCCTGACCCTGAACATCAGCAACCTCGACGACCCCGTGCACCTCGACGGCCTCGATGCGCAGGGCGGCAGCCTCACCGTCTACGAAAAGAACCTGCACGACGGCAGCGCCCCCGATGCCAGCGCCCTGACCCAGCACGGCACGTTCAAGGTGACCGCAGCGGATGGCCTGCAGAGCCTGAGCGTGGGTGGCATCAGCGTGGTCAGCGGCGGCGTGGCGGCGGGCTTCCCGCAGTCGATCGTCACCGCCGAAGGCAACACCCTGACGATCACCGGCTATGACCCCGGCACGGGCGTGGTGAGCTACAGCTACACCCTGGTGGGCAACGAACAGCACCCTGCAGGCCAGGGCAGCAACAGCATCAGCGAGCAGTTCCAGGTGGTCGCCCAGGACATCGACGGCAGCATGGCCAATGGCAGCCTGCATGTGAGCATCGTCGATGACGTGCCGACGGCCAACAGCGACTACGTCAGCGTGGCCAAGGGCGATGTGGTGCGCGGCAACGTGATGTACAACGACGTGGTCGGCGCCGATACCCGCGGCGATGGCCACTACGTGGTCGGCGTGCGCGCAGGCAGCGATACGTCGTCCTCGGCGCAAGGGCAACTCAACATGCAGGTCAACGGCCAGTACGGCTACCTGACCATCGATGCCCAGGGCAACGCCGAGTACCACTCCAACCCCAACATCGCCTCGCCGCGCGATGCCCTCGACACCTTCGTCTACACCATCCGCGATGCCGATGGCGACGAGAGCACCACCACCATCACCATCAACGTGCACAACGGCCTGATGGCGTGTGAGGATCGTGATGTCACCGTGTACGAAAAAGCCCTGGACCTGCACAAGGATGGCAACGACCTGGCCGCCGGCACGGTCACCGGCAGTGACCCGAACTCCACCCAGGAAACCGCTTCCGGCTCGTTGGTCGGTTCGGCCAGTGGTGGTGTCGGCGCGCTGACCTACAGCCTGGTCGGCAATGCGACTGGCCAGTATGGGCAGATTCATCTGAATGCCGACGGCACCTACACCTATACCCTGACCTCGCCGGCGAATTCGCCGACCCATGCCAACGATGGGCCCAACACCGTCACCGAAACCTTCACCTACCAGGTGCAGGATTCGCTCGGCAACTCGACCACCAGCACCATCGTCATCACCATCGTCGACGATGTGCCCACGGCCAACAGCGACTACGTGAGCGTGGCCAAGGGCGATGTGGTGCGCGGCAACGTGATGTACAACGATGTGGTCGGCGCCGATGTGCGCAGCGACGGCCAGTATGTGGTAGGCGTGCGTGCCGGCAGCGACACCTCGACATCCGCCATCGGCCAGCTCAACACCCAGGTCAATGGCCAGTACGGCTACCTGACCATCGACGCCCAGGGCAACGCCGAGTACCACTCCAACCCCAACATCGCCTCGCCGCGCGATGCCCTCGACACCTTCGTCTACACCATCCGTGATGCCGATGGCGACGAGAGCACCACCACCATCACCATCAACGTGCACAACGGCCTGATGGCCTGCGTGGATCGCGACGTCACCGTATACGAGAACGCGCTGGACCTGCACAAGGATGGCAACGACCTGGCCGCCGGCAGCGTCACCGGCAGCAACCCGGATTCACCCCGCGAAACGGCCAGTGGCACGTTGGTGGGCTCGACCAGCGGCGGTGTCGGCGCACTGACTTACAGCCTGGTCGGCAATGCCGTGGGCCAATATGGGCAGATTCACCTGAATGCCGATGGCTCCTACACCTACACCCTGACCTCGCCGGCCAATTCCCCGACCCATGTCAACGACGGCCCGAACACCGTGACCGAAACCTTCACCTACCAGGTGCAGGATTCGCTCGGCAATTCGACCACCAGCAGCATCGTCATCACCATCGTCGACGATGTGCCTACGGCCCACTGCGACTACGCCAGCGTGGCCAAGGGCGATGTGGTGCGCGGCAACGTGATGCTCAACGACGTGGTCGGCGCCGATGTGCGCAGCGACGGCCAGTATGTGGTCGGCGTGCGTGCCGGCCATGACACCTCCACCTCGGCCATCGGCCAGCTCAACATGCAGGTCAACGGCCAGTACGGCTACCTGACCATCGACGCCCAGGGCAACGCCGAGTACCACTCCAACCCCAACATCAATTCGCCGCGCGATGCCGTCGACACCTTCGTCTACACCATCCGCGATGCCGATGGCGACGAGAGCACCGCCACCATCACCATCAACGTGCACACGGCACTGATGGCCTGCGAAGATCACGACGTCACCGTCTACGAGAAGGCGCTGGACCTGCACAAGGATGGCAACGACCTCGCGGCCGGCAGTGTCACGGGCAGCGACCCGAACTCCACCCAGGAGACCGCCTCCGGCACCCTGGTGGGCTCCACCAGCGGCGGCGTCGGTGCACTGACCTACAGCCTGGTCGGCAATGCCGTGGGGCAATACGGGCAGATTCACCTGAATGCCGACGGTTCCTACACCTACACCCTGACCTCGCCGGCCAATTCCCCGACCCATGCCAACGATGGGCCCAACACGGTCACCGAAACCTTCACCTACCAGGTGCAGGACTCGCAGGGCAACTCGACCACCAGCAGCATCGTCATCACCATCGTCGACGACGTGCCCACGGCCAACAGCGACTACGTCAGCGTCGGCAAGGGTGATGTGGTGCGCGGCAACGTGATGCTCAACGACGTGGTCGGCGTCGATGTGCGCAGCGACGGCCAGTACGTGGTCGGCGTGCGTGCCGGCAGCGATACCTCGACGTCTGCCATCGGCCAGCTCAACACCCAGGTGCACGGCCAGTACGGCTACCTGACCATCGACGCCCAGGGTAACGCCGAGTACCACTCCAACCCCGATGCCGTGGCGCCCAGGGATGCGCTCGACACCTTCGTCTACACCATCCGCGACGCCGATGGCGACGAGAGCACCACCACCGTCACCATCAACGTGCACACCCATTCGCTGCAGCCTTGCACCGACGGTGGGGTCAAGGTGTACGAAAGCGCGCTGGACCTGAACAAGGACGGCAACGACCTGGCCGCCGGCACCGTCACCGGCAGCGACCCGAGCTCTACGCGCGAGACTGCCAATGGCAGCCTGGTGGGGCAGGTTGCCGGCGGCGTGGGCGCCTTGACCTACACCTTGGTCGGCAACGCCGTAGGCCATTACGGCCAGATGCACCTGAACGCAGACGGCTCCTACACCTACACCCTGACGTCGCCGGCCAATTCGCCGGTGCATGCCAACGACGGTGCGAATACGGTGACGGAATCCTTTACCTACCGGGTGGAAGACACCGTAGGCAACTGGACCACCAGCACCGTGACCATCACCATCGTCGACGACGTGCCGCAGGCCCACTGCGACTTCGTCAGCGTGGGCAAGGGTGACGTGGTGCGCGGCAACGTGATGTACAACGACGTGGTCGGCGCCGACACCCTGAGCGATGGTGCCTATGTGGTCGGCGTGCGTGCCGGCCATGACACCTCCACCTCGGCCATCGGCCAGCTGGGCACGCAGGTGTATGGGCAGTACGGCTACCTGACCATCGATGCCCAGGGCAATGCCGAGTACCACTCCAACCCCAATGCCGTGGCGCCGCGCGATGCACTCGACAGCTTCGTCTACACCCTCCGCGACGCCGACGGCGACGAGAGCACGGCGACCGTTACCGTCAACGTCCACGACCACTCGCTGAACCCTTGTGGCGACGGTGGTGTGGCGGTGTACGAGAAAGCTCTGGACCTGAACCAGGATGGCCACGACCTGGCGCCCGGCAGCGTCACCGGCAGCCAGCCATGCTCGACTGCGGAAACCGCTTCCGGCAGCCTGGTCGGGCAGGTCGGCGGTGGTGTCGGGGCGCTAACCTACACCCTGGTCGGCAATGCCGTCGGCCAGTATGGGCAGATTCACCTGAATGCCGATGGTTCCTACACCTACACGCTGACGTCGCCGGCCAATTCGCCGGTGCATGCCAACGACGGTGCGAATACGGTGACGGAATCCTTCACCTACCGGGTGGAGGACACGGTCGGCAACTGGACCACCAGCACCGTCAACATCACCATCGTCGACGATGTGCCCCAGGCCCACTGCGACTACGTGAGCGTCGCCAAGGGCGAGGAGGTCAGCGGCAATGTGCTGGCCAACGATGTGATCGGTGCCGATGTGCCAAGCGACTGTGGGTACGTGGTCGGTGTGCGCGCCGGTGGCGATACCTCCACCTCGGCCATCGGCCAGCTGGGTACTCACGTGTACGGCCAATACGGCTACCTGACCCTGGATGCCCGGGGCAATGCGGTCTACCACTCCGACCCCAACGTCGCCGCGCCGCGCGATGCGGTCGACAAGTTCGTCTACACCCTCCGCGATGGCGACGGCGACGAGAGCACCACGACCATCACCATCAACGTGCATGACAACTCGATCGCCGAATGTGGTGATGGCTACGGCCGCGGCCTGGAGACGCGGATGGTGGACCGCGGTGCGTTCAGCTTCGATGCCGGCAGCATGACGGCGGCGCTGGTGGTGCTGGGCTACCTGGGCGCGATGGGCAGCGCCCAGGCCAGCAGCGAGGAGGTGCTGAACGTCAGCCTGCACAAGGGCGAAACCCTGCAGCTGAACCACCAGCCGCAGGATGGCAACCTGGTGATGGAATGGAAGGATGCCGGGGGCAGCTACCAGGCCATCGCCGCCGGCGACAGCATCACGGCCAGCCACGACGGGGTGTACAGCATTCACCTGAGCAACCCGGTGAATGATGGCAAGGCAGGGGAGAGCTACAAGCTGAGCCTGGTGCTCGACCAGGCCAATGCCCAGCAGCCGGCCGCTCACGATATGGGAGCCGACAGCCATGCGGCTGCGGGCCTTTCCAACCTGATGGATGTTGCCTCACTGGAAGCTCACGGGGCTGTTGGCCAGGTTGAGCATGACACGGCCAATTTCGTCCAGGCCAAGGGCGCGGTCACCATCGACCTCAGCCATGAAGGTGCCCAGGACACCGGCGGTGCCGGCCTGCAGACCTTCAATGGCATCCACAACCTGGTCGGTTCCGACTATGGCGACACCTTGATCGGTGACAGCGGCGACAACGTGCTCAATGGCGGCAAGGGCAACGATGTGCTCAAGGGCGGCGATGGCAACGACATCCTGATCGGTGGGCCGGGCAACGACACCCTGACCGGCGGCAACGGCAACGACACCTTCGTCTGGCAGAAAGGTGACAGCGGCCACGACACGGTCACTGACTTCACCCCGGGCAGCGACAAGCTGGACCTGTCGCAGCTGCTGCAAAGCGAGCATGCCACGGCGGCCACGCTGGATGACTACTTGCACTTCAAGGTCAGCGGCACCGGCACCAATGTGGTGTCGACCATCGAGGTTGCCAGTGCACCGGGCGCGGCGCCGGTGCAGACCATCGACCTGGCGGGGGTCGATCTGGCCCAGCATTACGGGGTGACAGCGGGGGCGGGCGGGGTGATATCGGCGGGGCATGATACGGCGACGATCATCAACGGCATGCTCAATGATCATTCGTTGAAGGTGGACACCGTGTGAGCTGATCAGCCAGGCCTGCGCAAGGTCTTCTGCCTGAGGATGTACAGGCTCACCAGCACCGCGCTGGTGAGCATGAAGGCCCGCGCCCAGAACAGCGGCACCAGGTAGCACGACAGGCCGATGCTCGCCCACATCAGGCCGATGGCGTAGACCTTGCCCTTGAGCGGGATACCTTCGCCACTGAGGTAGTCACCAATCCACGGCCCGAGCTTCGGGTGATTGACCAGCCAATGGTGAAAGCGTGGCGAGCTGCGGGCGAAGCAGGCGGCCGCCAGCAGCAGGAAAGGGGTGGTGGGCAACACCGGCAGGAAGATCCCCAACACCCCCAGCGCGACGCTGAGCCAGCCGATGGCCAGCAACAGGTAGCGCACGGCGGGCTCAGTGGTGGCGTGGCTTGAGCAGCGCCGGCTTCTCTTCAGGGGCGTGCAGCAGCAGGAACAGCGCGCTCAGCGCCTCCGGAATCTGCACGATCATGTCGTCCTGCAAGTTGGCGTTGCTGGCGATGTCGGCGAACTCTGGCTGTTCGTCGAACAGGCCCGAACCGACCATGATCGGCAGCAGCATCTCGCTGACTTCCTCTTCGGCGTTCTCGAACCAGGCTTCCTCGCGCAGGAACACGCCTTCCATGAAACCGATGCACCAGCCGCGCAGGTCGGAATCGTCCGGTTCTTCGGTCAGGTCCAGCTCGCAGGGCAGGTCGAATTCTTCGTCGCTGGCGAGCTGGCGGGCGATGTGGCCCTTGAGCGCTACCAGGGTCGCTTCGATTTCGGTGCGCTGGGCATCGCTGGCGTAATGGGGCTCTTCGGCGAACAGCGCGTCGATCCATTCACGCTCGGGGACGTCTTCCGAGCAGATCGACAGCGCGGTCAGGTAGCCGTGGGCGGCGACGTAGTCCAGCGCTTCTTCGTGCAGCTCATCGGCGTCGAGGAAGGCTTGCAGGCGGGTCAGTTGCTCGGCGAAGGACATTACAGGGCTACCTTGGGGAATAAACGATAGTGAATTCTAGCACCTTGCGGCGACGGCGGTGCAAAGGGAACGTCTGTCACCCGGGCATCCTGCGCCAAGCGGCTCTGCGGTATACTCCGCGATTTTCATGCAGGGGCAGGGTTTCCCGGCCATCTGGCAAAAGCCGCTTACGCATTTGGCGTGTGCGGAGCGGTTTTTTCGTCCAGCCTGTGTCCAGGATGGTACGGCGATTTGGAGTTGCACATGCTCGAACAGGCTCAGCGCGTTCTCAAGGATATCTTCGGCTACGACAGTTTCCGTGGGCGCCAGGCAGCGATTATCGAATGCGTGGCCAGCGGCGGCGACGCCCTGGTGCTGATGCCTACCGGTGGCGGCAAGTCGCTGTGCTTCCAGGTGCCGGGGTTGCTGCGCCCGGGGCTGACCGTGGTGGTCTCGCCGCTGATCGCGCTGATGGACGACCAGGTCGCCACCCTCGACGAGCTGGGCGTTGCCGCCGCGGCGCTGAACTCGACCCTGAGCGCCGAACAGCAGCGCGACCTGGCCGCCCGCCTGCGCCGTGGCGAGGTGAAGATGCTGTACCTGGCGCCGGAGCGCCTGGTGCAGCCGCGCATGCTGGAGTTCCTGCGCGGGCTGGACATCGCCCTGTTCGCCATCGACGAGGCCCACTGCGTGTCGCAATGGGGCCACGACTTCCGCCCTGAATACCTGCAGCTCGGCCAACTGGCCGTGCTGTTCCCGCATGTGCCGCGCATCGCCCTGACCGCCACCGCCGACATGCGTACCCGCGAAGAAATCGTCCAGCGCCTGCACCTGCAGGGCGCCGAGCGTTTCCTGTCGAGCTTCGACCGGCCGAACATCTTCTACCGCATCGTGCCCAAGGAGGCGCCGCGCAAGCAGTTGATGGCCTTCCTCGGCGAGCGCCGTGGCAACGCCGGCATCGTCTATTGCCTATCGCGCAAGAAGGTCGACGAGACCGCGGCCTTCCTTTGCGAGCAGGGCTTCCCGGCGCTGCCGTATCACGCCGGCCTGGCCGCCGAAACGCGGGCCGCCAACCAGCACCGCTTCCTCAACGAGGAAGGGCTGATCATGGTCGCGACCATTGCCTTCGGCATGGGCATCGACAAGCCCAACGTGCGCTTCGTCGCCCACCTCGACCTGCCCAAGTCGCTGGAAGCCTATTACCAGGAAACCGGCCGCGCCGGCCGTGACGGCCTGCCGTCCGACGCCTGGATGGCCTACGGCCTGCAGGACATGGTGATGCTCAAGCAGATGCTGCAGAACTCCGAGGGCGACGAGCGCCACAAGCGCGTCGAGCAGCACAAGCTCGACGCCATGCTGGCACTGTGCGAAGAGACGCGTTGCCGGCGCCAGTCGCTACTGGCCTATTTCGACGAAGTGCTCGAGCAACCCTGCGGGCATTGCGACAACTGCGTCGACCAGGTCCAGACCTGGGACGCCACCGAGCCTGCGCGCCAGGCCCTGTCGGCGGTGTTCCGCACCGGCCAGCGCTATGGCGTGGGCCACCTGGTCGATGTGCTGCTGGGCAAGGACACCGAAAAGGTGCGCAACTTCGGCCACGAGAAGCTTTCGGTATTCGGCGTGGGCAAGTCGCTGGCCGAGGCCGAATGGCGTTCGCTGTTCCGCCAGCTGGTGGCGCGCGGCCTGGTGGACATCGACCTGGAAGGCTACGGCGGCCTGCGCCTGGCCGACAGCTGCCGGCCGCTGCTGCGTGGCGAGGTGGCCCTGCAGCTGCGTCGCGACCTCAAGCCGCAGACCGTGGCCAAGACCTCTTCCAGCGGCGGCAGCCCGGCCAGCCAGCTGGTGCGCGCCGAGGAACGCGAACTGTGGGAAGCCCTGCGCACCTTGCGCCGCAAGCTGGCCGAGGAGCACAGCGTGCCGCCCTACGTCATCTTCCCCGACTCCACCTTGCTGGAGATGCTGCGCAGCCAGCCGACCAGCCTCAGCGACATGGCCCAGGTCAGTGGCGTGGGTGCGCGCAAGCTGGAGCGCTACGGCCAGGCCTTCCTCGAAGTGCTCAATGGCGCCGGTGGCACCGAGGAGGCGCCGAAAGTGGTGCTCGACCTGCGCCACGAACTGGTCAGCCTGGCCCGTGCCGGCATGACCCCGGCGCAGATCGCCGGCCAGCTCAACTGCAGCGAGAAGAACGTCTACAGCCTGCTGGCCGAAGCCATTGGCCGCCAGGAGCTGAGCCTGGACCAGGCACTGGACCTGCCGGAAGACCTGATGATGGAGGTGCAGGACGCCTTCCTCGACGGCGAAGGGGAGCTGCCGCCGGTATCGGCGATTGCCCCGTTGTTCGGCGCGCGGGTTCCAGAAGGCGTGCTGTACTGCATTCGCGCAGCATTGGCAGCGGAGTTCGAGCTGTAATTGAAGACATTTCGGACATCTGCTGACCTTTGTCATCCTTTTTGACGAATAGGGATCGTTTGCGCGGCGGGCAGCCTTGCTTGATGCCACGGGACATGGTTAGCTGACTAATAATTAGTTCTAGTTCATGAGTTGCTTATGCCCCTGACCGACAACCAACACCGCTTCGGCATGCAGCTGGCCCAGATGTCCCGGGGCTGGCGCGCCGAGCTGGACCGCCGCCTGGCCGGGCTCAACCTGTCCCAGGCGCGCTGGCTGGTGTTGTTGCATCTTGCCCGTTTCGAAGAGGCGCCGACCCAGCGTGAGCTGGCCCAGAGCGTCGGCGTCGAAGGCCCGACCCTGGCGCGCCTGCTCGACAGCCTGGAGAACCAGGGCCTGGTGCGACGCCAGGCGGTGATGGAAGACCGCCGGGCCAAGAAGATCCTCCTGTGCCCGCCGGCCAAGCCGTTGATCGAGCAGATCGAGACCATCGCCAATGCCTTGCGCCTGGAGCTGTTTACCGGGGTGGATGAGGCGGACCTCGAAGTGTGCATGCGCGTGCATGCGAAGATTCTGGCCAACCTGGAAAAATCCTGAATTACCGAGGGCGCCCACAAGGTTTGCAGCAAACCCTGTGGGAGCCGGCTTGCCGGCGATTGCGGCCTAGAAGGTATGCCCCAGGTTCAGGTACACCGCCTGCTCATGCGCACTGTTGGCGCCATAACTCAGGTTCAGCGGCCCCAACGGCGTCTCCAGCCCCAGGAAGACGCTGGCTGCATTGATATACCCACTGTCGAACTCATTGTCGTTGTTCCACGCCCGCCCGCGCTCCAGCGACCCGCCGATGTACAGCGGGAAGTCCAGCGGCAGGTAGGCCCGTGGCGTCAGGCGCCGGTAATAGACCATGCGCAGCAGGCTCACGTTCTGCCCTGACACCGAGTCCTGCCTGAACCCCGACAGCTCACGCGCGCCGCCAATCACGAAGCTCGAAGTGACCACTTCGGTGGCATCCAGCGTGCGCCCGTAGCGCCCGCCCAGCACCCAGGTGTTCGGCCCGTAGCTGAACGCCTTGTCCAGGTTGAGCAGCCACTGGCGGTAGTTGTCGTCGGAGTCCAGCGACTTGTCGTACTTGCGCAAGGTCAGGCCGATGTCTTCGCCGCTGTGCGGGAAGTACACGTTGTCGAGGGTGTCGAACGAGTACTTGAGCTCGTAGAAGCCCTCGTTGAAGCTGACTTTCGGCAGATCCTGGTCGCCGATGCGCACCTCGGCCTCCCCCCAGGCCTTGCCCGCGCCCAGGCGCACTTCGCCGTAGGTGCCGATCTGCCGGCCCAGGTTGAGGCCAAAGCCATAGCGCTCCAGCCGGTATTCGGCGACCGGGTCGTTGTCCAGGGTCGCTTCGATGTTCTGCGAGCTGAAGTCCAGGTAGGGCGCGATGAAATAGCGCGAGCCCACGTCCAGCGGCTGGTAGAACTCGCTGTACAGCTCCTGCTGGTCACCGATCTGCGCGCGCGTGAGCCACTCGGCGCCGAGCCGGTTGATGCCGTTGACCCGGTAGCTGGCGCCGAGGTTGAAGGCGCTGTCGCCGCGCAGGTCATCCGACAGGTTCAGGCCCAGGCGCAGGTAGTCGGTGCCGCCACGTTTGCCGCGGGCGTTGATCACCAGGGTGTTGTCCTCGCCCTTGTGCACCACGCGGTACTGCACCCGGTCGAAGTAGTCCAGGCCATACAGGGTACCCATGTCGGTCTGCAGGCGGTCGAGCTCCAGCGGCTCGCCGATCGGCTGGCGAATGTAGTAGCGGATCACATCGTCGCTGACCTTGGAGTCGTTTTCCACCCGGATCGCGGTAATCACCGGGGTGCGCTGGCGCGGTGAGCGGGCCACTGCCAGCTCGGCATCGCCCTCGGGTTGGCGCAGCGCAGCCAGGCGCGGCTCGAGCAGGCGCGCTGCGCGGTAGCCGGCGTCGATCATGTCCTGGGCGCGGCCGAAATCGGTGACGCCAAAGGCCGCCAGCTGCGGTTGGATCAGGATATCGTCGCGGTGCAGGCTGGCCAGTTGTTCCTCGGAGTTGCGCCGGGTCATCAGGGTGATCGACTGGTTGAGCACATCGACCACCGTGGCCAGTTGCTTGCGATCGCGCAACGGGGTGCCGATATCGACCACGATGGCCAGGTCGACGCCCATCTCGCGGGCCACGTCCACCGGGATGTTGTCGACCATGCCGCCGTCCACCAGCAGCCGGCCGTCCAGTTCGACCGGGGCGAACACCGCGGGGATCGACATGCTGGCGCGGATCACCTGGGGCAGGTGGCCGCGGCTGAACACCACCTTTTCGCCGCTGGCGATGTCGGTGGCCACGGCGCGAAAGGGGATCGGCAGCTTGTCGAAGTCGCGGGTGTCGGCGGTGTGGGCCAGCTTGCTTTCCAGCAGCAGCGCCAGGTTCTGGCCCTGGATCACGCCCAGCGGCAGGCCCAGGCTGCCGTCATCGCGAAAGCTCAGCTTCTGCTTGACCAGAAAGTCGCGGTCATCCTGCTTGCGCCGGAACGGCACATCCTTGCGTGGCGGGGCGTCGGACAGCGCCTGTTGCCAGTCCAGGGTGGTGGCGAGCTTTTCCAGCTCCTCGACGCTGTAGCCGGAGGCATACAGCCCGCCAACCACTGCACCCATGCTGGTGCCGGCGATGGCGTCGATGCGCACGCCCTGTTCTTCCAGGGCCTTGAGCACGCCAATATGGGCCAGGCCCCGCGCCGCGCCGCCGGAGAGCACCAGCCCGACCTTGGGGCGGGCGGGCTCGGCGGCGAGCGCGGTCATGGAGGTGAGCGTCAGCAAAAGGCAGAACAGCAGGCGGTGCATCGTGAGTCTCAAACCCTGGGCCAAAGACCGCTAGTATAAGCGGCCCCATACCTCAGGAGACTTGGCCATGGCCGATAGCAAGCCAGAAATTGTCATCACCTATTGCACCCAGTGCCAGTGGCTGCTGCGCGCGGCCTGGCTGGCCCAGGAACTGCTGAGCACCTTTGCCGACGACCTTGGCCGGGTGGCCCTGGAGCCTGGCACCGGCGGTGTGTTTCGCATCACCTGCCAAGGCGTGCAGATCTGGGAGCGCAAGGCCGACGGCGGCTTCCCCGAGGCCAAGGTGCTCAAGCAGCGGGTGCGTGACCAGATCGACCCTCAGCGCGACCTGGGCCACAACGACCGCTGATCAGGCGCCTTCGGCCAGGGCCCGCGGTTTGCTCGGCGGCTCGGCCGCCAGGCGGCTGGACAGCACGATGGCGAAGATGATCAAAGCCCCACCCGCCAGCATGCGCAGGGTGGGCGTTTCGGCGAACACCACCCAGGCCACGGCGATGCCATAGACCGGCTCCATGCCGAACACCACGGCGGCGGTGCGCGCCTTGATCACAGCCAGGCTGGCGACGAACAGGCTGTGGGCGACTCCGGTGCAGAAGATGCCGAGCAGGCCGATCCACAGCCAGTCCATGGGCGCCACCGCCGCCAGGCCCGGCGCGGCCACCGGCAGCAGGCACAGGCCGACCACCAGGTTTTGCCACAGCGCCGCCTGCACCGCGGGCAGGCGGCCGGAGCCGGCGCGGTTGGTCAGTGACAGCAGCGAGAACAGCAAGCCCGAGAGCAGGGCCCAGAGCAGGCCGCCGGTAGCCTCGCTGGCCAGGTCGAAGGAGGGCGTCACCAGCACCAGGCCGATGCTCACCAGCAGTACCAGCAAGGCTTCGTTGCGGCGGATGCGTTCGCGAAACAGCACGCCTTCGAGAATCACGGTGAACGCCGGGAAGCTGGCGAAGCCGAGGGTGGCGATGGCCACGCCGGCGACCTTGACGGCGATGAAGAAGCTGACCCAGTGGCCGGCCAGCAATACCCCGCCCAGCAACAGGCGGCGCATGTCGCGCCCGCTCAGGCGCTGCCAGCCGGGGCCGGTGAAGCTGGCGAACAGGGCCAGGGCAAGCACGGCGAAGGCGGCGCGGCCGAAGACGATGATGGCCGGGCTGGCGCTGGCGGCGAGCTTGCCGAACACGCCGGTCAGGCCGAAGAACAGTGCGCCGATGTGCAGGGCCCCGAGGGCGGTGCGGTGGTTCATGGTGGTCCTTGCGATCTTCGTTGGAGTTGCGGGCCCTATCGCCGGCAAGCCGGCTCCCACAGGTACAGTCTGCTAAGCATCTGTGGGAGCCGGCTTGCCGGCGATAGGGCCGGTACAGGCACAGTGTAAAAGCTCAGGCAAACAACATCTGTCGCCAACCTAGCGCCCGTTGTCGCCAGACTCTCGCCGCAACGCCAGCGGCGTGCAGCCGAATGCCCGCAGCATCGCCGCCGAAAACGCGCTCTGCGAGCCGTACCCCACCTGCGCGGCGATCTCCCCCAGCGGCAGCGCCGTGCCGGTGACCAGCTCCCGCGCCTTGAGCAACCGCCGCTGGCGAATGTAGTCCATCGGCGTTACCCCGCATTCGGCGCTGAAGCGCGCATGCAGCCGCGCAGTGGACAGCCCGGCGATGCGCGCCAGGTCAGCGACCTGCAGGGGGTACGCCGCCTGCTGCTCGATGTAGCGGTCGAACGCGGCATAGGGCAGGCGCTGGCTGGGCGTGACAATGGCCGAAGCCGTGGGGCTGAGGCTGGCCAGCAGCAGCACTGCACCCTGCCGGGCAATCAAGGGGTCGTCGACCGGGCTGTTGGCCAGCCAATCCACCAGTTGCTGCTGGCGGTTGTCCAGGCCCAGGGCCGCAGGGCGGTCGAGCAGGCGCCGGCTGGCATCGGCGTGCTCACCCAGTTGCTCGAGCAGCCAATGCTCGCCCGGCACATCGAGCACCAGGCAGTGGCTGCCGGTTTCGCTGCCGCAGCTGTGATGGGTGCCGGCGGGCACCACCATCAGGCGCTGGCGGTCGAGCCGCGCCTCATGGCCCTGCACTTCGAAGTCCAGGCGGCCACCCAGGCCGAACACCAGTTGCGGGTGTTCGTGGCTGTGGGCGATCAGGTCGTGGCGGTAGTGGCGCAGGGAAAGTATCGGGCCGGCGGTCATGGGGCGTCCTCGCGGGGCAGGCGACCATTGTGCCCCAATCCTCACGCCCCATCACCCGTCACATGGCTGCCACCAACCTGTCATCTGCGCCTGCCAGTCTCCAGCAAACAGCGCCGGAGCCCGCCCATGACCCACGCCGAACTCTCCCGCCCCTCGCGCAAGCAGCGCGTGCGCACGTTGTGGATTTCCGATGTGCACCTGGGCACCCGCGACTGCCAGGCCGAGCACCTGTCGCAGTTTCTCAAGGGCTACCAGGCCGACCGCATCTACCTGGTCGGCGACATCATCGACGGCTGGAAACTGCGCGGCGGCATCTTCTGGCCGCAAGCGCACACCAACGTCATCCGCAGGCTTTTGACCATGAGCAAGCGCGGCACCGAGGTGATCTACGTCACCGGCAACCATGACGAATTCCTGCGCCGCTATTCCAAGCTGATTCTGGGCAACATCCAGCTGGTGGACGAGGCCGAGCACCTCACGGCCGATGGCCGGCGGCTGCTGGTGATCCATGGCGATCAGTTCGATGTCATCACCCGCTACCACCGCTGGCTGGCCTTTCTTGGCGACCGCGCCTACGAATTCACCCTGGTGCTCAACCGCTGGCTCAACCATTGGCGAGCGCGCTACGGCTATGGCTACTGGTCGCTGTCGGCGTACCTCAAGCACAAGGTCAAGGGTGCGGTGAACTTCATCAGCGATTTCGAGGATGCCATTGCCCACGAATGTACCCGCCGCGGCTTTCAGGGGGTGGTGTGCGGGCATATCCACCATGCCGAAATCCGCAAGGTCGGCGAGGTGGAGTACCTCAACTGTGGCGATTGGGTGGAGTCGTGCACGGCGCTGATCGAGCACTGGGACGGTAGCATCGAGTTGTACCGGCTGGCCGATGCCCAGGCGCGGCTGGCCGAGCAGGCCGCCGCGCTGCGTGAGCCTGCCTGAGGCGCGCTAGAGGCTGATCCTGCCCAGCAGGATGTCGCGGAACATGGCGAAATCGCCGATCAGGCTGTACAGCGGATGCTTGAAGGTGGCCGGCCGGTTCTTCTCGAAGAAGAAGTGCCCGACCCAGGCAAATCCATAGCCGAACAGCGGCACGGCGAGCAGCAGCAGCCACTTGCCGCTGCCGATGGTATAGGCCAGCAGGGCAATGACCAGGCTGGTGCCGACGAAGTGCAGGCGCCGGCAGGTGGGGTTGCTGTGCTCGCCCAGGTAATAGGGATAGAACTCGGCAAAACTGCGGTACTGCGCGCTGCTGTTCATCGCAATGCTCCGGGATTATCACTTTTTGACAGGATACACGGCGTGGAGCCTGAATCGAGTCTAGAGTCACTGGCGGAGCCGGCCAGTGACAATGGGCGCCAAATGAGTATCCTTAGGTTCACCGCATGATGCGGTCAGAGCATAAGAAGCCTGTCATGAGTGAGAGAACCACGTCAGCCAGCTGGGCATCAGGGATCGTCAAGGCACTCGAGCTGGAAGGGCTCGATTGCCGTGCCATGTTCAAGCAGCTAGGGCTCGACTTTGCCGCCCTCGACGACCCCGACGCACGGTTTCCGCAAGACTCCATGACCCGCCTGTGGCAGTTGGCGGTGGAGTTGTCCGGCAATGAAGCCATCGGCCTGAATATGGCGCGGGTGGTGCGGCCGGCCTCGTTCCATGTGGTGGGCTATGCGCTGATGTCCAGCCGCACCCTGGCCGAAGGCTTCGAGCGGCTGGTGCGCTACCAGCGCATCATTGCCGAAAGCTCCGACCTGAGCTTTCGCCTGGGGCCTGAAGGCTACTCGCTGATTCTTACCGTGCATGGCGACCACCTGCCGCCGACCCGGCACAGCTCGGAGGCCTCGCTGGCGTGTGCGCTGGCCCTGAGCAAGTGGCTCAGCGGCCGCCCCATTCAGCCCCGGCGGGTGCTGATCCAGGGCCCGCAACCGAAAAACATCGAGCCTTACAAGGTAGCGTTCCATTCACCTCTGGTGTTCGGCGCCGTTCATGATGCGCTGATCTTCGAACGCGCCGACATGGAAGCGCCGCTGCCCACGGCCAACGAAGCCATGGCGGTGCTGCACGATCGCTTTGCCGGCGAGTACCTGGCGCGGTTTTCCGAAAGCCGGGTCACCCACCGCGTGCGCCAGGTACTGTGCCGCATCCTGCCCCAGGGCGAGCCCAAGCGTGAAACCCTGGCTCAGGCCCTGCACCTGTCCCAGCGCACCTTGCAGCGGCGCCTGCAGGAGGAGGGCACGAGCTTCCAGGCGCTGCTGGATGACACCCGCCGCGAGCTTGCCGAGCAATACCTCGCGCAACCGGGCATGACCCTGCTGGAAACCGCCTACCTGCTGGGCTTTGCCGACCCCAGCAACTTCTACCGGGCCTTCCGCCGCTGGTTCGATGTGACCCCCAGCGAGTACCGCGCGCGCCTGGGCGGGGCGGAAGCGGTGGTGCTCAATGACGCCAGAACGCCGGCATACATAACACCAGCACGGTGATGATCTCCAGGCGCCCGAGCAGCATGCCGCTGGCCAGGATCCACTTGGCCGCGTCCGGCAGCGAGGCATAGTTGCCGGACGGGCCGATCACCTCGCCCAGGCCCGGGCCCACGCCCGAAACGGTGCCGGCGGCGCCGGTCAGTGCGGTCATCCAGTCCACGCCCAGCAGCGACAGCAGCAAGGCCATGACGCAAATGGTGATGGCGAAGAAGAACGAGAAGGTCAGGATCGAACGCACGATCTCTTCGTCGAGGCGGTGGCCGTTGTACTTCTGCTTGATCACCGCGCGCGGGTGAATCAACTGGTTCAAGCTGGCCTTGAGCAGGATGTAGGCCACTTGGAAGCGGAAGATCTTGATGCCGCCGGCAGTTGAGCCGGAGCAGCCGCCAACGAAGCCCAGGTAGAAGAACAGCATCAGCGAGAAGTTGCCCCACAGGCTGTAGTCGCCCAGGGCGAAGCCGGTGGTGGTGACCACCGAGGTCACGTTCAGCGCCACGTGGCGCAAGGCATCCAGCCAGTGCAGGTTGGTGGTTGCCCAGTACCAGGTGCCCAGCACCAGCCAGGTGACCACCAGCAGGCCAAGCAGCCCTTGCACCTGCTGGTCGCGGATCAGTGCCTTGCGGTTGCCGCGCAGGGTGGCCACATACAGGGTGAACGGCAGGCTGCCGAGGATCATGACCACCACCGCCACCCAGTGCACCGCCGGGATGTCCCATTTGGCCAGGGACTGGTCCGAGGTCGAGAAGCCGCCGGTGGAGATCGCCGACATGGCATGGTTGATGGCATCGAACGGGCTCATGCCGGCCCACCAGAAGGCCAGGGCGCCGAGCACCGAAAAACCGACGTACACCCCGACGATCGACTTGGCGACCATGTGCGAACGGGGCATGACCTTTTCCGAGCGGTCCGACGATTCGGTCTGGAACAGGCGCATGCCACCGATGCGCAGCAGCGGCAGGATCGCCACCGCCATGGCGATGAAGCCGATGCCGCCGAGCCAGTGCAGCATCGAGCGCCACATGAGGATGCCCGGCGACATGCTGTCGAGCCCGCTGAGCACGGTGGCGCCGGTGGCGGTGATGCCGGACATGCTTTCGAAGAAGGCGTCGGTGTAGCTGATGTGCTGGGTCAACAGGAACGGCAGGGCGGCGAACACGCACACCACCAGCCAGCTGCTGACGGTAAGCAGGTACATGTCGCGCGGGCGCAGGTGCACATGCTCGGGGCGGCCCTGCAGGACCATGGCCAGGCCGGCGATGAAGGTGATCAGGCTCGACCAGAGGAACGACGGCATGTCGCCGGTGCGCTCGAAGATCACCAGGGTCGCCATGGGTACGACCATGCTGACTGCCAGGGTGATGAGGAAGATGCCGATGATGAAACCAATGATCCTTAAGGTCGGCAACGCCATGTGATCTGCTCTGACTCTGAACGGAAGGGCGCCATTCTACCTATGGGTCTGGTGATGTAAACGCTAGAATGGCCGCACATTTACCTGCCAGGAGGGTAGCCGATGGAGGCTCTCGACGCATTGCTCAACCGTGTTTCCGTGCCACGCCTGACTGAACCGGCGCCCAATGCCGCCCAGCGCGAGGCGCTGTTTCAGGCCGCACTGCGCGCGCCCGACCATGGCCAGCTGCGGCCGTGGCGCTTCCTGACCATCGAAGGCCAGGGCCGCGAGCAACTCGGGGAGCTGTTCGCCCAGGCGCTGCAAAACAAGGGCGAGGCCAGCCAGGCTGCGCTGGACAAGGCACGTGCGATGCCGTTGCGTGCGCCGTTGCTGATCGTGGTGATCGCCAAGCTGCAGGACCACTTCAAGGTGCCCAAGTCGGAGCAGCGCCTGGCAGCGGGCTGCGCGGCGCATGGCATCCTCATCGCCGCCCATGCCCAGGGCATCGGCGCGGTATGGCGTACCGGCGACATGGCCTTCGATGCCTTTGTGCACAAGGGCCTGGGCATGGCCGAGAACGAGGAAGTGATCGGTTATCTGTATGTCGGCACGCCGATGGCCGAGCCGCGCACCGCGCCGGTGCTGGAAACTGCAGAGTTCGTCAGCGCCTGGGGCGAGTGATGCATGCGGCCGCTGCGCGGCCCATCGTCGGCAAGCCGGCTCCCACATGGCCAGCGTTGTACCTGTGGGAGCCAGCTTGCCGACGATGGGCTGCGCAGCAGCCGCCACTAGCCATCAAATGGTCGTAACCGTCACAGGCAACTCCAGCCGGGCAACAAACCCACCCTGTGGATGATTGGCCAGCACCAGGCTACCGCCATGGCGCTCCGCCGCCTTGCGCGCAATCGCCAGCCCCAGGCCATGCCCCGCCGCTTCCTGCCCCGGGGCGCGGAAGAACGGCTCACCCAACTGCGCCAGGTGCTCCGCCGCCACCCCCGGCCCATGGTCACGCACGCTCACCACGATCCGGCCTTCCTCGCGCCCGGCGCGAATCTCGATCGGCTGCCCGGCAGGGTTGAAGCGCAAGGCATTGCGCAGCAGGTTGTCCAGCGCGCGCTCGATCAGCGTCGGCCAGCCCTGCAAGGTCAAGCCCGGCTGGGCCTCGAGCTTCACCTCCTGCTCCGGCGCGCTGAGCTGGGCATCCTTGCGCACGCTGCCGAGCAAGGCGTTGAGGTCGACAGGTTCGGCATGGGCCTGTTCGGCATCGACCCGGGCCAGGGTCAGAATCTCGCTGATCAGGTCTTCCAGGCGGTCGCACTCACGGGTCAGGCGCGGCCACAGCGCCTGGCGTTGCTCGGCCTCGGCCCGTTCGGCCAGGGCCAGGGCGATACGCAGGCGGGCCAGGGGCGAGCGCAATTCGTGGGACACGTCGCGCAGCAACTGGCGCTGGCTGCCGATCAGGCTCTGCAGGCGGGCGCCCATCTTGTTGAAGTCCTTGGCCAGCACGCCGAACTCGTCACGCCGGGCGGCCAGGCGCGCCAGGCTGTTCTGCTGGTACGTGGCCTGGCCCAGGTCGTGCACGGCGCCGCGCAGGCGGCTCAGGGGGCGGGTGATGGACAAGGTCACCAGCAGGCTGAACAGGGTCAGGACCACCAGCGCGATGCCCAGCGCACTCAGCGGCCAGAGCAGGCTTTCGCGGTGCCAGGCGTCCAGTTCGGGGTGGGGGATGCGGTAGATCAGCAGGTAGGTTTCACCGCTCTCGGGGCTGGTGTATTCCTCGGTCAGGCGGCGCCACGGCAGGCGGCGCTGGTCATTGTGCTGGCGCGCCTCGAAGGCTGCCGCGCGGCGCGGGAAGGTGCCGGGCACAATGGCCGCGCCGCCGTCGTCGAGCACCTGCACGTCGATCTTGTAGCGCTCCTTGCGCCGCTCCAGGAATGCCTGGGACGCCTCCACGCCCTCTTGTTCGTAGTGCTTGGCCCAATGGCTGGCCAGGGTATTGAGGCCCGGGTGGCGGCTGAGGATCCAGGCGTCCTGGTTGAGCATGTGGCCGAGCAGGATCGACAGGCCGGCAACCAGGGTGATGGCCAGCCAGAAGCTCGCCAGGATGCGCCAGAACAGAGAACGCAAGAGCACCTCCTGTAAACGGGAAAAGCCCGGCCCGCTGGGGAGGCGGGCCGGGCATCGGGGAAGGACAGCTTACTGGGCCTTGCCGGCTTTTTCAGCTTTCCAGGCCTGGAATTCCTTCCATTCGGCCTTGCGTGCTTCACGCGCTTTCTGCAGTTCGTCGAACTTCTTCTGCTGGTCGGGCTTGAGCAGCGCGCGGACCTGGGTGTCGGTCTTGTCGTGGCTGGCCTTGAGCTCGTCCTTCATGGCTTTCTGGTCGGCGGCTGGCAGCTTGGCCAGGTAGCGCTCGGTGATGTCGCGGCGGTCTTTCATCTGCTCGCCCATCAGCTTGCCGATCTGCTGGCGCTGGTCGCGGCTCAGGTCCAGCTGGGCGAAAGGCGCATCACCGCGGTGATGCGGGCCGTCGTGGCGCGGGCCGCCTTCAGGCATGGCCATGGCCACGGTCGGCAGGGCGGCGGCGAACATCAGGGCGATAAGGGTCTTGCGCATGGTGTCTCTCCTTTCCAAGGTCGGTGGTTACCGGATGAGCCCAGTCTAGGGAGATCAAGGTCAGGCGCAGTCAGGGGAGGGTAAAGGCTCGGTAAAGATCGACGGCCTGGGCCAATCAGAGGCTGTAGTAATAGCCGCGGCTGCGCAGGGCGACGATGCGCGGGCGGCCATCGGCATGCGGGCCGATCTTCTTGCGCAGGTTGCTCACGTGCATGTCCAGGCTGCGATCGTACAGGGTCAGCTTGCGGCCCAGGCCGATCTGCGCCAGTTCCTGCTTGTCTAGCGGCTCGCCGGGTTGGCGCAGCAGGGCTTCGAGGATACGGCTCTCGGACAGGGTCAGGCTCATTTCGCGGCCATCGATGCTGACCACGCCACGGACCGGGCTGAAGGCCAGGTCGCCGATCTCCACTTGCGTGGTGGTGGCGGTCGGGTGGCTGCGGCGCAGCACGGCGCGCAGGCGTGCGGTGAGCTCACGAGGGTCGCAGGGCTTGGCCAGGTAATCGTCGGCGCCCAGTTCCAGGCCGAGGATGCGGTCCAGCGGCTCGCCGCGGGCGGAGAGCATCAGCACCGGCAGTTCGGCATGCTCGCTGCGCAGCTGCTTGAGCAATTCCAGGCCGCTGCCGTCGGGCAGCATCACGTCCAGTACCACGGCTGCCGGCGCATGTTCGGCCAGCGCCTGGCGCGCGCTCTGGCCGTCGTGGCAGGCGCGAACGGCAAAACCTTCCTGGGTCAGCCAGCTGCCGAGCAGCTCGCAGAGTTCCTGGTCATCATCAATCAGTAACAGCTCGCTCATGACTCACTCAATTCAAATCGACGGCGTCTGACGTGTCCGCCAGTGGCAAAGATACAGCAGACGCCGCAAATTTTATCGATTACGGCAAGACTTGCTTGAAAGGCTTGACGATCACCTTGTCGTAAACGCCTGCGGCGATGTACGGGTCGGCATCGGCCCAGGCCTGGGCGGCGGCGAGCGAATCGAATTCGGCGACGATCAGGCTGCCGCTGAAGCCGGCTTCACCGGGGTCGTTGCTGTCGATGGCCGGGTGCGGGCCGGCCAACACCACGCGGCCTTCGGCCTTGAGCTGTTGCAGGCGCTCGATGTGCGCCGGGCGCGCGGCCAGGCGTTTTTCCAGGGAGTTCGCGACGTCGCTGGCGATGATGGCGTAGAGCATGTCAATCCTTGGTCTTGGAGGTGGAGGGGTCGTCGTGCAGGTGGCGCGACAGGTACACGCCTTGCGCCACCAGGAAGATCACGGTCATGCCCAGGCTGCCGAACACCTTGAAGTCGACCCAGAAGGCCTGGAAGGTGAAGGCGACGAACAGGTTGGCGGCGCCGCAGAAGATGAAGAACACGATCCACGCCAGGTTCAGGCGCGTCCATACCGCATCGGGCAGGGTCAGGGCGTGGCCCATGATGCGCTTGATCAGCACCCGGTCGCCGATGAAGTGGCTGCCGGCAAAGCCCAGGGCGAACAGCCAGTTGACCACCGGCGCCTTCCACTTGAGGAAGGTTTCGCTGTGGAAGGTCAGGGTCAGGCCGCCGAACACCAGGCAGGCGACGAGCGTCAGCCACTGGCCCTTTTCCAGCTTGCGCTGGCGCAGGAACAGCGCGCCGTACACCACCAGCGAACTGATGATCAGCATCGCCGTGGCGCTGTAGATGCCGCCGAACTCGAAGCTGTGGCCGGCCACGTCGAGGGGCCGTGGGTCGAGCTTGTAGACGATGAAGAACAGCAGCAGCGGGATGAAATCGATGAATTGTTTCACAATGGCAGCCAGAATCGGGATGTGACGGCATAATAACAAACATCGATTCCAGCGAAAGCGCTCCTCCATGAATGTTGATCTGCACTGTCACAGCACGGCCTCCGACGGCGCCCTGTCGCCCACGG
>NZ_DJTF01000175.1:0-19394 GCF_002438125.1 Pseudomonas sp. UBA6315 | reverse complement strand
CATGCGCGCGGCCGGCTACCTCAAGGTCGGTCTGGTAGGTCTCGAGACGGCAGCCAAGAAATGACGAAACCGCGCTCAAACATGGCGCGCTACGGCGGCAGCCTGGCGATCGTGCTGGGCGTGCACGTGGTCGCTGTGCTGCTGACGCTCAACTGGTCGGTGCCCCAGGCCATCGAGCTGCCCCCGGCAGCCATGATGGTCGAGCTGGCGCCGCTGCCCGAGCCCGCACCGCCACCACCTCCGAAGGCCGCCCCACAGCCGCCGGCACCGGTCGAGGAACCACCGCTGCCCAAGCTGGTCGAGGCGCCGAAACCGAAAATCGCCATCGCCAAGCCGCCCAAGCCAAAGCCCAAGCCACAGCCGCCCAAGCCCGAGAAAAAGCCTGAGCCGCCGAAGGATGAGCCACCGGCCAAGGAGCAGGTAGCGGACACGCCGCCAAGCAACTCGCCACCGCAGAAGTCGGCGGCACCGGCGCCGAGCATTGCCTCCAACAGCCAAGCGTTGCCGACCTGGCAGAGCGACCTGCTGCGCCACCTGGCGAAGTACAAGCGCTACCCGGAAGACGCTCGCCGTCGTGGCCTGCAAGGCATCAACCGGCTGCGCTTCGTGGTCGACGCCGAAGGCAAAGTGGTGTCGTACTCGATGGCCGGCGGTTCCGGCAGCGCCGCGCTGGACCGGGCGACCCTGGAGATGATCCGCCGCGCCGGCACAGTGCCCAAGCCACCACCGGAGCTGTTGAACAATGGCACGATCGAGGTCGTGGCACCGTTCGTCTACTCGCTGGACCGTCGCTGATACTTTTGTTTCTGTCACAAATCAGCAAGTCTGATAACGTGCGTCTATCGATTGCAGCCGCTATGCTGGGCCGGCAACTTCATGGACGCACGTTATGACCCTCACAGAACTTCGCTACATCGTCACCCTTGCCCAAGAGCAGCATTTCGGCCACGCGGCCGAGCGCTGCCATGTCAGCCAGCCGACCCTGTCGGTGGGCGTGAAAAAGCTTGAGGACGAGCTTGGTGTGCTGATCTTCGAGCGCAGCAAGAGCGCGGTACGCCTGACCCCGGTCGGCGAGAGCATCGTCGCCCAGGCGCAGAAGGTGCTGGAGCAGGCCCAGGGCATTCGCGAACTGGCCCAGGCCGGCAAGAACCAGCTGACCGCGCCGCTCAAGGTCGGTGCCATCTATACCGTCGGCCCCTACCTGTTCCCCCATCTGATTCCGCAGCTGCACCGCGTGGCGCCGCAGATGCCGCTGTACATCGAAGAAAACTTCACCCACGTGCTGCGCGAGAAACTGCGCAATGGCGAACTGGACGCAGTGATCATCGCCCTGCCGTTCAACGAGGCCGACGTGCTGACCCTGCCGCTGTACGACGAACCGTTCTGCGCGCTGATGCCCGCCGACCACCCGTGGACGGCGAAAAAGACCATCGACACCGCCATGCTCAACGACAAGAGCCTGCTGCTGCTGGGCGAGGGCCACTGCTTCCGCGACCAGGTCCTGGAAGCCTGCCCGACGCTGAACAAGGGCGGCGAAGGTTCCAAGCACACCACGGTCGAGTCCAGCTCGCTGGAAACCATCCGCCACATGGTCGCCTCGGGCCTGGGCGTGTCGATCCTGCCGCTGTCGGCGGTGCACAGCCACCACTACGCGCCCGGGGTGATCGAAGTTCGCCCGCTGACCGCGCCCGCCCCATTCCGCACCGTGGCCATCGCCTGGCGCGCCAGCTTCCCACGGCCGAAGGCCATCGAGATCCTTGCCGACTCGATCCGCCTCTGCTCGGTGGCCAAGCCGCCCGTGGAACAGCCGGCCTGATCCATGACTGAGCTGTCGAAGGTCTCGGTCACCGCGCTCAAGGGCGTTGGCGAAGCCATGGCGGAAAAGCTCGCCAAGGTCGGCCTGGAAAACCTGCAGGATGTGCTGTTCCACCTGCCCCTGCGCTACCAGGACCGCACCCGCGTGGTGCCCATCGGCCAGTTGCGCCCTGGGCAGGATGCGGTAATCGAAGGCGTGGTCAGCGGCGCCGATGTGACCATGGGCAAGCGCCGCAGCCTGGTGGTGCGCCTGGGTGATGGCAGCGGCGTGCTGAGCCTGCGCTTCTATCACTTCAGCAATGCGCAGAAGGAAGGCCTCAAGCGTGGCACCCACCTGCGCTGCTACGGCGAGGCCCGCCCCGGCGCCTCGGGCCTGGAGATCTACCACCCCGAGTACCGCGCGCTCAATGGCGACGAACCGCCTCCTCCGGTCGAGCAGACCCTGACGCCGATCTACCCGTCCACCGAGGGCCTCACCCAGCAGCGCCTGCGCCTGCTCTGCCAGCAGAGCCTGGGCATGCTCGGCCCGCGCAGCCTGCCGGACTGGCTACCTGATGAACTGGCCCGCGACTACCAGCTGGCGCCGCTGGACGACGCCATCCGTTACCTGCACAACCCGCCGGCCGATGCCGACCTCGACGAACTCGCCGAAGGCCATCACTGGGCCCAGCACCGCCTGGCTTTCGAAGAACTGTTGACCCACCAGCTGTCCCAGCAGCGCCTGCGCGAGAGCCTGCGCAGCCTGCGCGCGCCCGTTTTGCCCAAGGCCAAGCGCCTGCAGGCGCAGTACCTGGCCAACCTGGGCTTCCAGCCGACCGGCGCCCAGCAGCGGGTGGCCAACGAGATCGCCTACGACCTGAGCCAGGCCGAGCCGATGATGCGCCTGGTACAAGGCGATGTCGGCGCCGGCAAGACCGTGGTCGCCGCCCTCGCCGCGCTGCAGGCCCTGGAAGCCGGCTATCAGGTGGCGCTGATGGCGCCCACCGAGATTCTCGCCGAACAGCACTACATCACCTTCAAGCGCTGGCTGGAGCCGCTGGGCCTGGAAGTCGCCTGGCTGGCTGGCAAGCTCAAGGGCAAGGCCCGCGCCAGCGCGCTCGAACAGATTGCCGGCGGCGCACCGATGGTGGTCGGCACCCATGCATTGTTCCAGGAAGAGGTGCAGTTCAAGCACCTGGCCCTGGCGATCATCGACGAACAGCACCGCTTCGGCGTGCAGCAGCGCCTGGCCTTGCGCAAGAAGGGCGTGGCCGGCGAGCTGTGCCCGCACCAACTGATCATGACCGCCACGCCGATCCCGCGCACCCTGGCCATGAGCGCCTATGCCGACCTCGACACCTCGGTGCTCGACGAACTGCCGCCAGGCCGCACGCCGGTGAACACCGTGCTGGTCGCCGACAGCCGCCGCTTCGAAGTGGTCGAGCGCGTGCGCGCCGCCTGTGCCGAAGGGCGCCAGGCGTACTGGGTGTGCACCTTGATCGAGGAATCCGAGGAGCTCACCTGCCAGGCCGCCGAAAGCACCTATGAAGAACTCGGCAGCGCCCTGGGCGAGCTGCGCGTGGGCCTGATCCACGGGCGCATGAAGCCTGCAGAAAAAGCCGCGGTGATGGCCGAGTTCAAGCAAGGCAACCTGCAACTGCTGGTGGCCACCACGGTGATCGAAGTGGGCGTCGACGTGCCCAACGCCAGCCTGATGATCATCGAGAACCCCGAGCGCCTGGGCCTGGCCCAGCTCCACCAGCTGCGCGGCCGGGTTGGCCGGGGCAGCGCGGTGAGCCACTGCGTGCTGCTGTATCACCCGCCACTGTCGCAGATCGGCCGCGAACGGCTGGGGATCATGCGTGAAACCAACGATGGCTTCGTCATCGCCGAAAAGGACCTGGAGCTGCGCGGCCCCGGCGAGATGCTCGGCACACGCCAGACCGGGCTGTTGCAGTTCAAGGTCGCCGACCTGATGCGCGACGCCGACCTGCTGCCGGCCGTGCGCGACGCCGCGCAAGCCTTGCTGGCGCGCTGGCCGGACCACGTCAGCCCGCTGCTCGACCGCTGGCTGCGTCACGGCCAGCAATATGGCCAGGTGTGACGCCAGTCCCAGAATGGATCCAGCTTTGCGGTCAGGCTGGTTATACTTCGCGTTTAAAAGAATTAGTGGATACAGACCATGACTGAAGTTGCTTTGGACACCGCAACCCCCCACGCACCGTCTGTCATCCGGCTGTTGCTCGAAAAACTGGGCGTGGCCTACCGCGAAGTGGCGGAGCATCCGCACCTGCCCGCCGCATCGCGGGTGCAGGCGATCCTGCTCGACGACGAGATCGGCGCCCTGATGGTGCTGTTCCCGCAGAGCAAGCTGCTGGACCTCAACCGCCTGGAAGAGCTGACCGGCCGCAAGCTCAAGGCCGTGCCCGTGGCCCGCCTCAAGCAGATGCTCGACAAGCACCATCTCAAGGCCCTGCCTGCCATTCCGGCGCTGACCAGCTCGCCGTGCCTGTACGAAGACAAGTTGCTCGCTGCGCAAAAACTGTATGTCCAGTCTGGCGAAGCCGGGCTGTTGCTGGAAATCCAGCAGGATGACTTCAAGCGCATGCTGAAAAAGGCCAGCGCCGGCAGTTTCGGCCAACCGGTCAGGGACATCCGCCCCAACCTCGACCGGCCAGACGACGACTCCCGGGAAATCACCCAGGCCGTCCAGGCCTTCACTGCGCGGCGCATCCAGAAGCGCCTGGAAGAAACCATCGAGATCCCGCCGCTGGCCGACACCGCGCAGAAGATCATCAAGCTGCGCGTCGGCCCCAATGCCAGCATCGACGACATCACCGGCGTGGTCGAAACCGACCCGGCGCTGGCCGCGCAGGTGGTGAGCTGGGCCGCATCGCCCTACTACGCCTCACCCGGCAAGATCCGCTCGGTGGAAGATGCCATCGTCCGCGTGCTGGGCTTCGACCTGGTGATCAACCTGGCCCTGGGCCTGGCCCTGGGCAAGACCCTGAGCTTGCCCAAGGACCATCCGCAGCAGGCGACGCCGTACTGGCAGCAGTCGATCTACACCGCGGCGATCATCGAGGGCCTGACCCGCGCCATGCCGCGCGCCGAGCGCCCGGAAGCGGGCCTGACCTACCTGGCCGGGCTGCTGCACAACTTCGGCTATCTGCTGCTGGCGCACGTGTTTCCGCCGCACTTCTCGCTGATCTGCCGGCACCTGGAGGTCAACCCGCACCTGTGCCACACCTTCGTCGAGCAGCACCTGCTGGGCATCAGCCGCGAACAGATCGGCGCCTGGCTGATGAAGCTGTGGGACATGCCCGAAGAGCTGTCCACGGCGCTGCGCTTCCAGCACGACCCGGCGTATGAGGGTGAGTACGCGGCGTACCCGAACCTGGTGTGCCTGGCGACTCGCCTGCTGCGCATGCGCGGGATTGGCTCGGGGCCGCAGGAAGCGATACCGGACGAGTTGCTGGAGCGCCTGGGGATCACCCGGGACAAGGCTGAGGATGTGGTGAACAAGGTGCTCGAGGCCGAGACCTTGTTGCGCGAACTGGCTTCGCAGTTCAACGCGCCGCATTGATTTGCCCGGGGCCGCTACGCGGCCCATCGCCGGCAAGCCGGCTCCCACAGGTTCCGACCAGGTGATATCCCTAGTGGGAGCCGGCTTGCCGGCGATTGGGCTGCCAAGCAGCCCCAACCATTTCAGCCCTTCTTCTTTTTCGGCTTCAGGTACTTCATCAAGCCCTGGAACCACATCACCAAAGCCGGATTGCCCTTGATCTGGATGTTCTTGTCCTGAATCCCCTGCATGAACGCCAGCTGCTTGTTGCCCGCCTGCATCGTGGCAAAGCCATAGGCGGCGTCCTTGAAGGCGATGGCAAAGGCCGGCTGCGCGTGCATGCCGCCCTTGCTGCTGATGCGCTCGCCACTGACGATGAAGTGCCGGGCCACCTTGCCGTCCAGGGTCTGCATCTGGAACACCAGGTCCTTGTCCTTGAGTTGCTGCTGGAACGCCGGGTTGTTGCGGCTGGCCCTGGCCATCAGCAGCCCCATGGCCCAGAGAAGAAAGCGAAACTTCATCAACGCGCCTCGAATGAAATATGACTGAAGCGCGCAGTTTATCCTTTTCTTGAACTATTTATGCAAGTTCGCCGCACGTTGGCGGCAGAAAGCACAACGGGCGCCCTCGGGCGCCCGCTGAACCGACACTGGGGATGTCAGGAATCGATCACTTGGCTTTCTTGGCCGCCTTGGCAGGCTGCGTGTTGACGCTGTCGCGCAGGTTCTTGCCAGGCTTGAAGGCAACGGTGTTGCTGGCCTTGATTTTCACCGGCTCGCCGGTTTGCGGGTTTTTCCCGGTGCGGGCACCACGATGACGTTTTTCGAAGGTACCGAAGCCGACCAGCGTGACCGTGTCCTTGTCCAGGGCACCGGTGATGCTGTCGAGAATCGCATTCAGCACCTCGTTGGCCTTTTCCTTGGTCAGATCGGCCTTTTCGGCGATGACGGCGGTGAGATCTGGTTTACGCATAGTGAAGCCTCTTTGACGGGATTTCTTGTTGTTATGCCGTGCTGCCATTGAAGCAGCGTTCAAGGCACCGCAGGCTCTAATCTGCGGCAGACGGAAGTGAGGATGGCACGCTCCCCGAGGCCGCGCCAGTATCAGGGCGGCCATTGTGCGGGCAACAACAGGATAAATCCGACAGAACGCCCGCTATTTACGCCATGAGCGCGGGTAACTGCCTGTTCAGCGCCAGCTTCTCCAGCACGGCGCTGCCGGTCAGGGTGTAACCCAGGAGCTGGCCGTCAGCCGCATGGCAGAGCACTTTCAGGTCGCTGCCCTGCCCCTCTACCTGCCAAGTGCCTTCAAGGCCCTGGGGCACAGGCGAAACCACCAGCGGGCACGCCGGGGTTTTCACGGTGATGGGCATCGGCCCGTAGCTGACTTGCGCCGGGTTGCCGGCCAGGGTCTGGGCCAGGGCGCGGGCGCAGGCCATCAGCGGCATCACGTAGAGCAGGTTGATGCCGTCGACTTCGGCGCAGTCGCCCAGGGCGTAGATGTTGTTATGCGAGGTCCGCAGGTGGCGGTCCACCACCACGCCCCGGTTGGTCTGCAGCCCGGCGGCGGCGGCCAGGTCGATACGCGGGCGCAGGCCGATGGCCGAGACCACCAGGTCACAGGCGATCTGCGTGCCGTCGGACAGATGCGCCTGCAGCCCCTCACCCTGCCGCTCCAGGCGGGTCAGCACCGGGCCGAGGTGAAAGCGCACCCCCAGCCCTTGCAGCCCGGCCTGTACCGCTGCCGCGGCAGCAGGGTGCAGGAGGGTCGGCATGAGCTGTTCGCAGGGTGCCACCACATCGACCTGGAACCCGCCCAGGCTCATGTCGTTGGCGAATTCACAGCCGATCAGGCCGGCACCCAGGATCAGCACACGCTGCCGGCCGGCGGCGGCGGCGCGAAAACGCGCGTAGTCCTCCAGGTCGTTGATCGGGAACACCCGCTCGGCACCGTCACCTTCGACCGGTACCTGCACGGTCTGCGCGCCCCAGGCCAGCACCAGGTCGCGGTACGCCACGGCCTCTTCACCGATCCACAGGCGCTTGTGCCCGGGGTCGATGCCGCTGATGCGGGTGTGGGTGCGCACCTCGGCCTTGAGTTGCTCGGCCATGGCGCCCGGCTCGGCCATGCACAGGCCATCGGCGTCCTTTTGCTTGGCAAAACCGGTGGAGAGCATGGGCTTGGAATAGGAGCGACCGTCATCGGCGGTGATCAGCAGCAGCGGCGTCTCGCCATCGAGCTTGCGAAATTCACGGGCCAGGTTGTAGCCCGCAAGGCCGGTACCGATGATTACCACAGGGAGCGTCATGTCGTGCGTTCCTCTCGTTGCAGGGGGGTGGGATCAGCCGATGGCGATCATTTCGAAGTCGCTCTTGCCGACGCCGCAGTCGGGGCACAGCCAGTCCTGCGGGACATCTTCCCAGCGGGTGCCGGGGGCGATGCCGTCGTCCGGCCAGCCTTCGGCTTCGTCATAGATCAGGCCACAGACAATACATTGCCACTTCTTCATGGTTGGTCGTTCCTCGGTACAGGCTCAGGCTTTGTAAGGGGGCTCGAGGCCCTTTCGCGGGCATTATGCAAGCACTTGGGGCAATCATGCTAAGCTCGCCGCCTCTCTGGCTGTAACAAGCATACCGACGTGTCGTACGAATCCCCGCAAGCAGCCGCTGTCGCGTGGCTGCCGTATTCACAGCTGGCGACCGATATCGACCAGCCTACCCTCGACTGGCTGTTCGACGAAGGCTCCCTGACTCGCCGCCTGACCCGCCTGTCCCACGACCACTTCAGCGTCACCCCCCTGTTCGAGGGCTGGCAGCCGCTGCGCGATGACGAATGCCAGGCGCTGGGCATCGCCCCGGGCGCGGAAGGCTGGGTGCGCGAGGTGTACCTGCGTGGCCATGGCCAGGCCTGGGTATTCGCCCGCAGCGTGGCCAGCCGCAGCGCGCTGGAGCGCGGCGGCCTGGACCTGGAAACCCTGGGCAGCCGCTCGCTGGGCGAGTTGCTATTCTGCGACCAGGCGTTCGTCCGCCACCCTATCGAAGTGTGTACCTATCCGCACGCCTGGCTACCTGAACAGGCCGCCGCAGAAGGCTTGTGGGGGCGGCGCTCGCGCTTCGCCCGCGACGGCCTCGACCTGCTGGTGGCCGAAGTGTTCCTGCCGACCCTGTGGCAAGCGGCCAAGGAGGAAACCCGCTGATGTACCTGCAACTGCTCAAGTCGCTCAACCGCGTGCACCCGCGCGCGTGGGACTTCGTCCAGCTCAGCCGCATGGACCGGCCGATCGGCATCTACCTGCTGCTGTGGCCCACCCTCACTGCAGTGTGGATTGCCGGGCAAGGTTCGCCGACGCTGGCCAACGTGCTGATCTTCGGCCTCGGCGTGGTGCTGATGCGGGCCGCCGGCTGCTGCATCAACGACTTCGCCGACCGCAAGGTCGATGGCCACGTCAAGCGCACTGCCGACCGGCCCCTGGCCAGCGGCCGGGTCAAGCCGCGCGAGGCGCTGGCGCTGTGCGCCATCCTGGTCGCGGTGAGCTTCCTGCTGGTGCTGTGCACCAACAGCCAGACCGTGTGGCTGTCGTTCGGCGCGGTGGCGCTGGCGTTCTGCTACCCGTTCATGAAGCGCTACACCTACTACCCGCAGGTGGTGCTGGGCGCGGCATATTCCTGGGGCATCCCCATGGCCTTCACGGCCGCTGGCGGCGAGCTGCCGGCCAGTGCCTGGCTGCTGTACATCGCCAACCTGCTGTGGACGGTGGGGTATGACACCTACTACGCCATGGTCGATCGCGACGACGACCTGAAGATTGGCGTGAAATCGACGGCGATCCTGTTCGGCGAGGCCGACCGGGTGATCATCCTCACCCTGCAGCTGCTGTCGCTGGGGTGCCTGTTGCTGGCCGGTAGTCGCTTCGACCTGGGGGGGTGGTTCCACCTGGGGCTGCTGGGGGCGGTGCTGTGCTTTGCCTGGGAGTTCTGGTCGACGCGCAAGCTGGACCGCGAGTCGTGCTTCAAGGCGTTTCTGCACAACCACTGGGCGGGGTTGATCATCTTCATGGGTGTAGTGCTCGACTACGCACTGCGCTGAATGTTTGGGGCTGCTTTGCAGCCCTTTCGCGACACAAGGCCGCTCCTACAAAACACCACGGTCCTCTGTAGGAGCGGCCTTGTGTCGCGATAGGGCCGCCACGCGGCCCCGGCAATCTCAAGGCTTGGCGACGTGCCAGACGTCCTTCATGCCATCACCGGTCATGTCACCGGCTTTCTTGTCCTTGACGAAGGTATACAGCGGCTTGCCGTCATACGCCCACTGCATCTTGCCGTCGTCGCGCTTGATCTGGGTCCACTTGCCTTCGGCCTTCTCGCCCTTCTCGGCCATCAAAGGCGGCCAGTTGGTAGCGCACTCGCCATTGCACATCGACTTGCCACCGGCATCCTTGTCGAAGGTGTACAGCGTCATGCCCTTGTGATCGACGAACATGCCGTCCTTCTCCATCGCATGTTGGGCAGACGCCACCCCCGGGAGCGCCAGTGCAGCGAAAAGGGCCATCCAGCTCAGCGTATGTCGTGTCATTGGATTCACCATTGGTTCGGGGGTGGAATAGGTTCGATGTGCCGGCGCAGCGGCCCTTTCTAGCCTAGCCCAGTCATGCAATGTCGCCAGAACGGCCAACGCCCTGTCACACAGCTGCAATAATTCCGTTATCTAATGCGGGCCAGACACGATTATCCGGGAGAGGTTTTGAGCATGGTTGGCAGGAACATTCTGATCGTCGACGACGAAGCGCCCATTCGCGAGATGATCGCCGTTGCCTTGGAAATGGCCGGCTATGACTGCCTGGAAGCCGAGAACTCCCAGCAGGCCCACGCCATCATCGTCGACCGCAAGCCGGACCTGATCCTGCTCGACTGGATGCTGCCCGGCACCTCCGGCATCGAGCTGGCGCGCCGCCTCAAGCGTGACGAGCTGACCGGCGACATCCCGATCATCATGCTCACCGCCAAGGGCGAGGAAGACAACAAGATCCAGGGCCTGGAAGTGGGCGCCGACGACTACATCACCAAGCCGTTCTCCCCACGCGAGCTGGTCGCCCGCCTCAAGGCCGTGCTGCGTCGCACCGGCCCGAGCGACAGCGAAGCGCCGATCGAAGTCGGCGGCCTGCTGCTCGACCCGATCAGCCACCGCGTGACCATCGATGGCAAGCCTGCGGAAATGGGCCCCACCGAATACCGCCTGCTGCAGTTCTTCATGACCCACCAGGAGCGCGCCTACACCCGTGGCCAATTGCTCGACCAGGTCTGGGGCGGCAACGTGTATGTCGAGGAGCGCACCGTAGACGTGCACATCCGCCGCTTGCGCAAGGCACTGGGTGAAGCCTACGAAAATCTGGTACAAACCGTGCGCGGCACTGGCTACCGCTTCTCGACCAAGAGCTGATCGGGCCACCAGCGCCACGCCGCACGTCGTTGTACAAGGACCGTCAATTGAACCAGAACTGGCACGCGACCCTGATTCGTCACCTGCTGCTGCTGATCACCGTCTGCCTGATCGGCGGCCTGGTCAGCGGTTACTACGGCTGGAGCCTGGCCATCGGCCTGGCGCTCTACCTGGGCTGGACCCTCAAGCAGCTGCTGCGTTTGCATGACTGGCTGCGCAACCACCAGCCCGACGAAGCCCCGCCCGACGGCTACGGCCTGTGGGGCGAGGTGTTCGACAGCATCTACCACCTGCAACGCCGCGACCAGCGCGTGCGCGGGCGCCTGCAGGCGGTGATCGACCGGGTGCAGGAGTCCACCGCCGCACTGCGTGACGCGGTGATCATGCTCGACAGCGACGGCAACCTTGAGTGGTGGAACCGCGCCGCGGAAACCCTGCTCGGCTTCAAGACCCCGCAAGACGGCGGCCAGCCAGTGACCAACCTGGTGCGCCACCCGCGCTTCAAGGAATACTTCGAGTCGGAAAACTACGCCGAACCGCTGGAAATCCCCTCACCGATCAACGACCGCCTGCGTGTGCAACTGCACCTGACCCGCTACGGCAACAACGAGCACCTGATGCTGGTGCGCGACGTCACCCGCATTCACCAGCTCGAGCAGATGCGCAAGGACTTCGTCGCCAACGTCTCCCACGAGCTGCGCACCCCGCTGACCGTCATCACCGGCTACCTGGAAACCCTGCTGGACAACGTCGAAGACGTGAACCCGCGCTGGGCCCGGGCATTGCAGCAGATGAACCAGCAAGGCGCGCGCATGCAGACGCTGCTCAACGACCTGCTGCTGCTGGCCAAGCTCGAAGCCACCGACTACCCCTCCGACAACCAGCCGGTGGCAGTCGATGGCCTGCTGCAGTCGATCTACAACGACGCCCAGGCGCTGTCCGGGCCGCGCAACCAGCGCATCACCCTGGAAGCCGCGCCGGGCCTGAAGCTCAAGGGCAGCGAGTCGGAACTGCGCAGCGCCTTTTCCAACCTGGTGTTCAATGCGGTGAAGTACACCCAGGACCAAGGCAGCATCCGTATCCGCTGGTGGGCCGATGCCCAGGGCGCGCACCTGTCGGTGCAGGATTCGGGGGTCGGCATCGATGCCAAGCACCTGCCACGCCTGACCGAGCGCTTCTATCGGGTCGATTCCAGCCGCGCCTCCAACACCGGCGGCACCGGCCTGGGGCTGGCAATCGTCAAGCACGTGCTGATGCGCCACCGGGGCAAGCTGGAAATCAGCAGCGTGCCCGGTCACGGCAGCACCTTCACCTGCCACTTTGCCCCGGTGCAACTGGCCAACGGCAAGGGCTGAGCAACGGGTTACTTTGCTTTTGCCGCCCCAGCCGCTACATTGGATCCCCTGTGCCAGCCAACGCTGGCACTTTACTTTCAACCTTTCTCGAAGACGGACCCCGTAAAAACTCCATCATGGACCCTTCCCCTGGTATCAGCCTCACCTCGCTCTTCGCCGATTTCGGCATGATTCTCTTTGCCCTGTTCCTGGTGCTGCTCAACGGCTTCTTCGTTGCCGCCGAGTTCGCCATGGTCAAGCTGCGCTCCACGCGCGTCGAGTCCATCGCCGAGCTGCATGGCTGGCGCGGCAGCATCCTGCGCAAGGTACACAACCAGCTCGACGCCTACCTCTCGGCCTGCCAGCTGGGTATCACCCTGGCCTCGCTGGGCCTGGGCTGGGTCGGTGAGCCGGCCTTCGCCCACCTGCTCGAACCGCTGCTCGACTACCTGGGCGTGAACACCCCCGAACTGATCAAGGCCGTGTCGTTCTTCATCGCCTTCTTCGTCATCTCGTACCTGCACATCGTGGTCGGCGAACTGGCGCCCAAGTCGTGGGCGATCCGCAAGCCCGAGCTGCTGTCGCTGTGGACGGCCGTGCCGCTGTACCTGTTCTACTGGCTGATGTACCCGGCCATCTACCTGCTCAACGCCAGCGCCAACACCATCCTGCGCATCGCCGGGCAAGGTGAGCC
Organism: Pseudomonas sp. UBA6315; assembly: GCF_002438125.1. Classification (NCBI taxonomy): domain Bacteria; kingdom Pseudomonadati; phylum Pseudomonadota; class Gammaproteobacteria; order Pseudomonadales; family Pseudomonadaceae; genus Pseudomonas; species Pseudomonas sp. UBA6315. The sequence goes on along the minus strand of NZ_DJTF01000175.1, from coordinate 6,571 downwards.
AGGCCCGCACCACGAGCACCACTACAGCCGCGAAGAGCTCAAGCTGATCCTGCACTCCAGCCGTGGCCAGGACCCAAGCGACCAGGGCATGCGCGTGCTGGCCTCGGCCGTGGAAATGGGCGAGCTGGAAGTGGTCGACTGGGCCAACTCGCGCGAAGACATGGTCAGCATCGACGCCCACGCACCGCTCAAGGAAGTGCTCGCCCTGGTGCGCCGCCACAAGTTCAGCCGCTACCCGCTGTACGACGCCGCGCGCGAGGAATTCACAGGCCTCTTGCACATCAAGGACCTGCTGCTGGAGCTGGCGGAGCTCGAACACCTGCCGGAAACCGTCGACCTCGAAGACCTGGCCCGGCCGCTGGAGCGCGTATCCCGGCACATGCCGCTGGCCCAGCTGCTGGAGCAGTTCCGCAAGGGCGGCGCGCACTTCGTGCTGGTGGAGGAAGCCGATGGCAAGGTGATCGGCTACCTGACCATGGAAGACGTGCTGGAAGTGCTGGTGGGCGATATCCAGGACGAGCACCGCAAGACCGAGCGCGGCATCCTCGCCTACCAGCCCGGCAAGCTGCTGGTGCGCGGCGACACGCCCTTGTTCAAGGTCGAGCGCCTGCTCGGCATCGACCTGGACCACATCGAGGCGGAAACCCTCGCCGGCCTGATCTACGAGACCCTCAAGCGCGTGCCTGAAGAAGAGGAAGTGCTGGAAGTCGAAGGCCTGCGCATCATCATCAAGAAGATGAAAGGGCCGAAGATCGTGCTGGCCAAGGTGCTCAAGCTCGATTGAGCCATCGGGGCCGCTCGGCGGCCCCTTGGCCATGCTCAGTGTGCAGGTTTGATGTGCTTGCGAGACGTCAGGTCCAGCCCGACGGCTCGCATCACGGCCAGCATTGTCTTCAAGGTGGGGTTACCCTTTTCCGAGAACGAGCGGTACAGATGCTCCCTGGAAACCCCTGCCTCATTGGCTATGGCGGACATCCCTTTTGCCCGAGCCACTACCCCTAGGGCCTGCGCGATATAGCCCGCATCACCCGTTTCGAAAGCGTCCTCCATGAACACGGCGATGGCCTCAGGGTCCGTCAGCGCTTCGGCTGGATCATAGTCATACAACTTTTCTTTCATTCCTCATCACTCCACTGGCTGGCCAGGGCTTTCGCTGTCTCGATTTGCGGCGATGATTGCCCTTGCCTGCTTGTCGCGAAGCTTGCGTTCCCAGTTCCTGTAGGTGGCAGTTTGCTTGATGCTCTTCATGAGCGCTTTGTAGCTTATAAATCACATCCAGCCAAGTATTCAAGGATTACCAGCTGTAAAGTCCGGCAACCCGCCGATCGGTCGGTCGAACTGGAACGGTATCGACTCCAGCGCCAGGCCCACGTTGCGTTGCACCACGAAGTGCAGGTGCGGGCCGGTGCTGTTGCCGGTGTTGCCCGACTTGGCCAGCGCCTGCCCCAGCACCACCTGCTGCCCCTCCGCCACCACCACCGAGCCGCGCATCAGGTGCAGGTACACGCCCATGGTGCCGTCCGGGTGCAGGATGCGCACGAAATTGCCCGATGGGTTGCTGCCGCGCCCGCTCTGGTTGTTCTCGACCTTTACCACCATACCGCCGCGCGCCGCGATGATCGGGGTGCCCTCGGGCATGGCGATGTCCATGGCATAGCGGGCCTTGGGGCCGAAATGGCTGAAACGCCCGTTGGGGCCTTGGGTCAGGCGGAACGGCCCGCCTTTCCATGGGAAGGGATAGCGGTAGCCCTGGGAGCGCAGGCCGGGGTCACCCATGGCGTACTGGAAATTGCTGGCGTACTGCAGTTTGCCGCCCGGCGCCGCCAGCACCGAGCTCAGCACCCGGGTCGAGCGCGGCCCTACCACCGCGACCACGATGCGCGGCTTGTTGCCGCCAAAGGCATTGGCCAGCTTATCGATGCGCAGTTCGACCTGCATCGGCACATACAGCTCGTTGCGCACCAGAAAGCGCACACCGCCCGGGAAGGTCTCGGCCTGCAGGCGCACCTGGCCATCGATGCGCTCGAGCATCGGCTCGCGCAGCTCGAAGGTTTTCGCCCCAGGGCTGTAGCGGTCGGAGTACGAGGCCACGCCGAGGTTGTCGACGGTCTTGTAGAGGGTCACGCCCAGGCTCGACGCCGAGGCCGAGAGCAAGGCACAGAACAGCAGCAAGCGGGCGGCGGCGGGCATGATAGTGGCTTTTTGACAGGTGTGTTCTGTCGAAGCCTAGCAGCAGGTATTCGCAGCGGTATTACAGCTGGTCGGAAGATGGGTAACGTGTGGGAGCGGGCTTGCCCCGCGAAACAGGCAGCGCGGTGGATGGCACCGGCTTCGCCGGTGTTCGCGGGGCAAGCCCGCTCCCACCGGCAGTTGCGCCGTCAAACTTGAGCCGTCGGGCATCAGGCGCCCGGGGTGAAGTGCTTCTGCGCCGTGCCGCGGGCAATCAGCCGCGACAGGTAGTCGAGCTTCTGTGCATCCTGGTCGACGAACTTGAAGGTCAGCTGCAGCCAGTCGCTCTCAGGCTTGGGCTCCAGCGCCGCCACGGCATGCAGGTAGCCATTGAGGCGCGCCACTTCGGCGCTCTCGCCCTGCTCCAGGTCCAGCACCGCCCCTTCCAGCACCTGAGGCAACGCGGCGCTGCGGCGCACCACCAACAGCGCCTCCTTGAGGCTCAGGGCCTTGATCACGCAGGGTTGGATGCCGCTGGCCAGGCGCAACTGGCCCTGGCCACGCCCGGACTGCGCGGCCGCTGCCGCCGTTTGCGGCGCGGGGGCATTGATCAACGGCTTGGCCGGGGCCGGGGCCGCCGCCACCTTGACCGCTTCCGGCTTGCCGCCGGTCAGGGCGCTGAGCGAATCGTTGGCGAACGCCGAATTGACCCGCGCCGGCGCACCGGCCACCAGGCTTTCCAGCTTGCCAGTCTTGGCCAGGGCCTTTTTCACCTTGGTCAGCAGCTGTTCATTGGTGAACGGCTTGCCGACAAAGTCGGAAACCCCGGCCTGGATGGCCTGGATCACGTTCTCCTTGTCACCGCGGCTAGTCACCATGATGAACTGCAGCGCTTTCATCTCGGGCTGCTGGCGGCACCAGGTGAGCAGCTCGAGGCCGGACATTTCCGGCATTTCCCAGTCGCACAGGACCAGGTCGAATGTTTCCTTGGCCAGCATGGCCATGGCCTTGCGGCCGTTCACCGCATCTTCGATGACCATGCCCGGGAAGGCGTTGCGCAGGCACTTTCTGACCAGGTCACGGATGAACGGAGCATCATCCACGACCAGCACATTCACTTTACTCATCGATACTCCTCTTGAATCCCGACTAGCCTACCGCTCAGTGGTGGCCTTTTGCCAATCTTTGCGTCACGCCGGGACTTCGTCGCATCAAACGCGGGTGCCTGCCGGCTGCTCGAGCAGAAACGAAAACGCCCGGCCAAGGCCGGGCGTCGATGCTCGGGAGCAATCCTATTTATCGTCAGGTTCGCCCGGAACATTAGCGATTTCGGCCTCGAGGCCAGCGCTGCCCTCGACTTCCGCCTTCATGCGCTTGAGGCCCATGTGGCGCACGTCGGTGCCGCGGACCAGGTAGATCACCAGCTCCGAGATGTTGCGCGCGTGGTCGCCGATACGCTCCAGCGAACGCAGGGCCCAGATCACGCTCAAGACCCGCGAGATCGAGCGCGGGTCTTCCATCATGTAGGTCACCAGCTCGCGCAGCGCGGTCTTGTACTCGCGGTCGATGGTCTTGTCGTACTGGGCCACCGACAGCGCCAGGTCGGCATCGAAGCGGGCGAAGGCATCCAGCGCATCGCGCACCATGTTGCGCACCTGGTCGCCGATGTGGCGCACTTCGACGTAGCCGCGCGGCGACTCGCCTTCCTCGCAAAGCTGGATGGCGCGGCGGGCGATCTTGGTCGATTCGTCGCCAATGCGCTCCAGGTCGATCACCGACTTGGAGATGCTGATGATCAGGCGCAGGTCGGAGGCCGCCGGCTGCCGACGGGCGAGGATGCGCACGCATTCCTCGTCGATGTTGCGCTCCATCTGGTTGATCTGCTCATCGACTTCGCGCACTTGCTGGGCCAGGCCCGAATCGGCCTCGATCAGCGCGGTGACCGCGTCGTTGACCTGCTTCTCGACCAGGCCGCCCATGGCCAGGAGGTGGCTGCGCACCTCTTCGAGTTCGGCGTTGAACTGCTGGGAAATGTGGTGCGTAAGGCTTTCTTTGTTGATCATCGTCTGGCTCCGCGAAGCAGCTGCAAGCTTCAAGTGGTTCGTGTCGTTCCCTGGCAGGGCTGCTTAGCCGTAGCGACCGGTGATGTAGTCTTCGGTCTGCTTCTTCGCCGGGTTGGTGAACAGGGTGTCGGTATCCCCGAATTCGACCAGTTTGCCCATGTACATGAACGCGGTGTAGTCGGACACCCGCGCGGCCTGCTGCATGTTGTGGGTGACGATGACGATGGTGTACTTGGATTTCAACTCGTAGATCAGCTCTTCGACCTTCAGCGTCGAGATCGGGTCCAGTGCCGAGCACGGTTCGTCGAGCAGCAACACTTCAGGCTCGACGGCGATGGTGCGGGCAATCACCAGACGCTGCTGCTGGCCGCCGGACAGGCCCAGCGCCGAGTCGTGCAGGCGGTCCTTGACCTCGTCCCACAGGGCCGCGCCCTTCAGTGCCCACTCGACCGCTTCGTCGAGCACACGCTTCTTGTTGATGCCCTGGATGCGCAGGCCGTACACCACGTTCTCGTAGATGGTCTTGGGGAACGGGTTGGGCTTCTGAAACACCATGCCCACGCGGCGGCGCAGCTCGGCAACGTCCTCGCCCTTGCGGTAGATGTCGTTGCCGTACAGGTTGATGGCGCCTTCCACGCGGCAGCCGTCAACCAGGTCGTTCATGCGGTTGAAGGTGCGCAGCAGGGTCGACTTGCCGCAGCCGGACGGGCCGATGAAGGCGGTCACGCGCTGCTTGGGGATGTTCATGCTGACGTCGAACAGCGCCTGCTTGTCGCCGTAGTAGAGGCTCAGGCCAGGCACTTCGATGGCCACGGTCTCTTCGGCCAGGCGCAGGCTCTGCTTGTCGCGGCCCAGGGCAGACATGTCGATGCCGTGGGTGTGGGATTCATGCTGCATGGTCAACTCCATACGCTATCAATTCGTTTCAAAGGGCCGCCCGGCTGCGGGCGGCTCGCTTGCAATTCAGGCTCAGTGGTCGAGCGCCTTGTACTTCTCGCGCAGGTGGTTACGAATCCACACCGCCGAGAGGTTGAGGGTGGCGATCACCATCACCAGCAGCAGCGCGGTGGCGTAAACCAGCGGCCGCGCGGCCTCGACGTTGGGGCTCTGGAAGCCGACGTCGTAGATGTGGAAGCCCAGGTGCATGATCTTCTGGTCCAGGTGCAGGTACGGGTAGTTGCCATCCAGCGGCAGCGACGGCGCCAGCTTGACCACACCCACCAGCATCAGCGGCGCTACTTCACCTGCGGCGCGGGCCACGGCGAGGATCATGCCGGTCATCATGGCCGGGCTGGCCATCGGCAATACGATCTTCCACAGGGTCTCGGCCTTGGTCGCGCCGAGGGCCAGCGAGCCTTCGCGCACGGTACGCGGAATGCGCGCCAGGCCTTCTTCGGTGGCAACGATCACCACCGGTACCGCCAGCAGTGCCAGGGTCAGCGAGGCCCACAGCAGGCCCGGGGTACCCAGGGTCGGGGCCGGCAATGCTTCGGGGAAGAACAGCCGGTCGATCGAGCCGCCCAGCACATAGACGAAGAAGCCCAGGCCAAACACGCCGTAGACGATCGCCGGCACGCCCGCCAGGTTGTTCACGGCGATGCGGATCAGGCGCGTCACCGGGCCCTGTTTGGCGTACTCACGCAGGTACACGGCCGCCAGCACGCCGAACGGGGTGACGATCACGGCCATGATCAGGGTCATCATCACGGTGCCGAAGATGGCCGGGAAGATACCGCCTTCGGTGTTGGCTTCACGCGGGTCGTCGCTGAGGAATTCCCAGACCTTGGCGAAGTAGGTGCCCATCTTGGTCAAGCCGGACATGGCGTTCGGCTGGATGGCGTGCACCACCTTGCTCAGGTTGATCTCCACTTCGCGGCCGTTGCCGTCACGGGCCACCAGGCTGTCGCGGGCGAAGGCCTGGTGCAGGCCGCTGAGGCGGTCTTCGATGGCCTTGTAGCGGCTGTTGAGTTCGGCGCGCTCGGCTTCCATGTCGGCCTGGGCCGCGGCATCCAGCTTGCCGTCAAGCTCCAGCTTGCGGCTGTGCAGGCGCAGGCGTTCGAGGCCATGGTTGATGGCACCGATGTCCTTCTTCTCCAGGGTCTGCAGCTCGCTGTTGAGCTGGCTGGCACGCTTGAGGCGGGCCTGCAGCTCGTTCCACGCGCCAGGGCCTTCGGCGACCACGCGCCCTTCTTCCTTGACGCTGACCAGGTAGCCATAGAAGTTGCCCCACTCGCGGCGCTCCAGGGCAATCAGGTCGGCCGGACGCTGCTCGTCCACCAGCCACTCGCCGACCACCCAGGTGAAGTCGCTGCCGTTGAGGTCGCGGTTACCCACCTTGA
>NZ_DJTF01000114.1:0-3541 GCF_002438125.1 Pseudomonas sp. UBA6315 | reverse complement strand
CCCAATATCCCTGCTAGGAGCAAGGCATGAAACTGAAGCGTTTGATGGCGGCCCTCCCCTTTGCCGCCGCTGGCGTTGCGACCGCCAACGCGGTAGCCGCCGTCGACCCTGCGATCCCGACCTACACCAAGACCACCGGTGTTTCGGGCAACCTCTCCAGCGTCGGTTCCGACACCCTCGCGAACCTGATGACTCTGTGGGCCGAGGCCTACAAGAAGGAATATCCGAACGTAAACATCCAGATCCAGGCTGCCGGTTCCTCCACCGCGCCACCCGCGCTGACCGAAGGCACCGCCAACCTCGGCCCGATGAGCCGCAAGATGAAGGACGTCGAGCTGCAGGCCTTCGAGCAGAAGTACGGCTACAAGCCGACCGCCATCCCGGTCGCCGTCGACGCCCTGGCCGTGTTCGTGCACAAGGACAACCCGATCAAAGGCCTGACCATGGCCCAGGTCGATGCAATCTTCTCCTCCACTCGCCTGTGCGGCGCCAAAACCGAAGTCAAGACCTGGGGCGACCTGGGCGTGACCGGCGACCTGGCCAACAAGCCAGTGCAGCTGTTCGGCCGCAACTCGGTATCGGGCACCTACGGCTACTTCAAGGAAGAAGCCCTGTGCAAAGGCGACTTCAAGGCTAACGTCAACGAACAGCCTGGCTCGGCTTCGGTCGTGCAGTCGATCAGCTCCTCGCTGAACGGCATCGGATACTCGGGCATCGGCTACAAGACTGCCAGCGTCAAGACTGTCGCCCTGGCCAAGAAAGAAGGCGGCGAGTTCATCGAAGACAACGAAGCCAACGCCCTGAACGGCTCGTACCCGCTGTCGCGCTTCCTCTACGTCTACGTCAACAAGGCGCCGAACAAGCCTCTGGCCCCGCTGGAAGCCGAGTTCGTCAAACTGGTCCTGTCGCAGGCAGGCCAGCAGGTCGTGGTGAAGGATGGCTACATCCCGCTGCCAGCCAAAGTGGTCGACAAGACCCTGGCTGACCTGGGCCTGTCCCACACGGACAACGTCGCAAAAAAGTAACTAACTGAGGAAGAGGCCGGTGCAGATGCCCGGCCTTTTCCAAGCATTCTTGGTCCGCAGCCAGGGCTCCTGAGCGGCGGGCTTTTTTGCGTCAACGCACTGTCATGTTTTTGTCATACGGGACCGCTAGGGTGTGCGCATGAATGATCTGGCCAACTCCACAATGACCCAAAATTCCCCTCCCGTGCGGATTGATTTCAATACGCCCGAGTTGCAACGCAAGCGCCGCATGCGCGCTCTCAAGGATCGCCTGACCCGCTGGTACGTACTGGTGGGCGGGCTTGCCGTGCTGGCAGCCATCACCCTGATCTTCTTCTACCTGGCCTACGTGGTGCTGCCGCTGTTCCAGGGCGCCGAACTGACCAGCAAGAAGGCCCTGGAGCCGACCTGGCTGCAGCAGGATGCCGGCAAGCCGCTGATGATCGCCCTTGAAGAGCAGAACCTGGTCGGCATGCGCGTTTCGGACAAGGGTCAGGCACTGTTCTTCGATACCAAGACCGGCAAGGAGCTCAACCGCGTCGACCTGCCGCTGCCGGCAGGCACCCAGGTTTCCTCGATCAGCACCGACCAGCCGGGTAGCCCGCTGGTGGTCCTGGGCCTGTCCGACGGCAAGGCAGTGGTGTTCCACCACACCTACAAGATCACCTACCCGGACAACAAGAAGACCATCACCCCCGGCATCGACTACCCCTACGGCCAGGAGCCGTTCGTGCTCGACGACCAGGGCCGTGCGCTGGAGCACGTCAGCGTCAACGTCAATGGCGACACCCTGCTGCTGGCCGGCTCCACCGGCGCGCACCTGCAGGTGGTGGAGCTGACGCGCACTGAAAACATGATGACCGACGAGGTCACCACCGAGCAGAACCGCATCGAGCTGCCGCAGATGACCGAGGCGGTGAAGAACATCTTCATCGACCCACGCCAGCAGTGGCTGTACGTGATCAACGGCCGCGCCACCGCAGACGTCTTCAGCCTGCGCGACAAGAGCCTCAACGGTCGCTACAAGCTGTCCGACAGCGCCGACACCGAAATCACCGCGACCGCCCAGTTGGTTGGCGGCATCTCGCTGATCGTCGGTGACTCCAAGGGCGGCCTGGCCCAGTGGTTCATGGCCCGCGACCCGGATGGCGAGCAGCGCTTCAAGCAGATTCGCACCTTCCAGATGGGCAAGGCGCCAGTCGTGCAGATCGATGCCGAAGAACGCCGCAAGGGCTTCATCGCCCTGGACGCCGAAGGCAAGCTGGGTGTGTTCCACAGCACCGCGCACCGCACCCTGCTGGTCGAGCAGGCGGCCGAAGGCCCTGGCGTGCTGGCCCTGTCGCCACGTGCCAACCGCATCATCATCGAAGAAGGCGGCAAGCTGCTGCCGCTGAGCCTGAAGAACCCGCACCCTGAAGTGTCCTTCAGCGCGCTGTGGGGCAAGGTCTGGTACGAGAACTACGACGAGCCCAAGTACGTCTGGCAGTCGACCGCGTCTAACACCGACTTCGAGCCCAAGCTGAGCCTGTCGCCACTGACCTTCGGCACCCTGAAGGCAGCGTTCTACGCGATGATCCTGGCAGCGCCTCTGGCCATCGCCGCGGCCATCTACACCGCCTACTTCATGGCCCCTGGCATGCGCCGCAAGGTCAAGCCGGTGATCGAGCTGATGGAGGCGATGCCGACGGTGATCCTCGGCTTCTTCGCCGGCCTGTTCCTCGCGCCGTACCTTGAAGGCCACCTGCCGGGCGTGTTCAGCCTGCTGCTGATCCTGCCGATCGGCATCCTGGTTGCAGGCTTTGCCTGGAGCCGCCTGCCGGAGTCGATCCGCCTGCGCATCCCGGATGGCTGGGAGGCGGCGATCCTGATCCCGGTGATCCTGTTCATCGGTTGGTTCGCCCTGTACATGAGCCCGTTCATGGAGACCTGGTTCTTCGGCGGTGACATGCGCCTGTGGATCACCAACGACCTGGGCATTACCTACGACCAGCGCAACGCCCTGGTGGTCGGTATCGCCATGGGCTTCGCGGTCATCCCGAACATCTACTCGATCGCCGAAGACGCCGTGTTCAGCGTGCCGCGCAGCCTGACCCTGGGCTCCCTGGCCCTGGGTGCGACGCCGTGGCAGACCCTGACCCGCGTGGTCATCCTCACCGCCAGCCCGGGTATCTTCTCGGCGCTGATGATCGGCATGGGCCGTGCGGTGGGCGAGACCATGATCGTGCTCATGGCTACCGGCAACACGCCGGTGATGGAGATGAACCTGTTCGAAGGCATGCGTACCCTGGCCGCCAACGTGGCGGTGGAAATGCCCGAATCGGAAGTCGGCGGCAGCCACTATCGCGTGCTGTTCCTCGCCGCCCTCGTGCTGCTGATGTTCACCTTCATCATGAACACCTTGGCCGAGCTGATTCGCCAGCGTCTGCGCAAGAAATACTCGTCGCTTTGATAGAAAGGTAGAGATCCGTGAAAAAGGATTCCCTCAAAGGCTGGTTCAAGAGCGGCGCCCCCGGCGTCTGGATCAGCGGTGGCGCGGT
>NZ_DJTF01000156.1:0-5726 GCF_002438125.1 Pseudomonas sp. UBA6315 | reverse complement strand
CTGTATTAGTACAGACGAACGGCGCGGCGCTGTTCGCGCTGAACTTTCTTGGCGTGACGCTTAACAGCAGCAGCTGCTTTGCGCTTACGCTCTGCGGTCGGCTTCTCGTAAAACTCGCGGCTACGAACTTCAGCCAGTACACCGGCTTTTTCGCAGGAGCGCTTGAAACGACGCAGAGCTACGTCGAAGGGTTCGTTCTCTTTAACTTTGACGGCTGGCATCCAGGGCTACCTTAATTCATTACCGGGGTAGACGTGCTCCTGGCAAAACAAAGGTGTGCTGGAGAACGTCGGTTTTCAAGGGTTGCGGATGTTAACCCTTAGTACGCCGGAATGCAAAGCCTCTGATCGAAAACCGCTGGTCGGCACCCGGCACGGGGACTATCATGCGCGGCTTCGAATTCAGCCCCCACAAGGGACGAGCCCATGCTAGTACTGGGATTGGAAACATCCTGCGACGAAACCGGCGTCGCATTATACGACAGTGAGCGCGGTTTGTTGGCCGATGCGCTGTTCAGCCAGATCGACCTGCACCGTGTGTTTGGCGGGGTCGTGCCCGAGCTTGCGTCGCGTGACCACGTCAAGCGCATGCTGCCGTTGATCCGTCAGGTGTTGGACGAGGCCGGCTGCGTGGCCACCGAGATCGACGCGATCGCCTACACTGCGGGCCCTGGCCTGGTCGGTGCGCTGCTGGTCGGCGCCTCGTGCGCCCAGGCCCTGGCGTTCGCCTGGGACATCCCGGCGATCGGCGTACACCATATGGAAGGCCACCTGCTGGCGCCGATGCTGGAGGAAAACCCTCCCGAATTCCCGTTCGTCGCTTTGTTGGTGTCCGGCGGCCACACCCAGCTCGTTCGCGTCGATGGCATCGGCCAGTACCAACTGCTGGGCGAGAGCCTGGATGATGCTGCCGGCGAGGCATTCGACAAGACGGCCAAGCTGATCGGCCTGAACTACCCCGGCGGCCCGGAAATCGCTCGCCTGGCCGAGCGCGGTGTGCCAGGGCGCTTCGTGTTCCCGCGGCCGATGACCGATCGCCCGGGCCTGGAGTTCAGCTTCAGCGGCCTCAAGACCTTCGCCCTGAACACCTGGCAGCAATGCCGCGATGCTGGCGACGACAACGAACAAACCCGTTGCGACGTGTCCCTGGCGTTCCAGCAGGCGGTGGTGGAGACTCTGACCATCAAGTGCAAGCGCGCACTCAAGCAGACCGGCCTCAAGCGCCTGGTCATCGCTGGTGGCGTCAGCGCCAACAAGGCACTGCGTGCCTCTCTGGAGGACATGCTCGCCGGGCTCAAAGGCAACGTGTACTACGCGCGTCCCCAGTTCTGCACCGACAATGGCGCGATGATCGCCTATGCCGGCTGCCAGCGGCTGTTGGCCGGGCAACAGCAGGACCTGGCGATCAGCGTGCAGGCGCGCTGGCCAATGGAGCAGTTGCCACCGTTGTAAACGGACAGGGGAACGTCAGAAATGGCGTTCGCGCCCGGCGAACAGGTCGCGAAGGTTATTGCGATGACGCCAGACGATCATCACCGTGAGCACGCTGATTGGCAGCAGGGCCTCGGGCTCGCGCCAGGCCAGCAACGGCAGGGTCAGCGGTGTGGCGATCAGGGCAGCCAGGGAGCTGGTGCGGGTGAGGTAGAAGGTCAGCAGCCAGGCACCGATGGCCAGCAGCGCGGCCGGAAAGTACAGGGCCATGAGCATGCCGGCCGCAGTGGCGACGCCCTTGCCGCCCTGGAAGCGGAAGTACACCGGGAACAGGTGGCCCAGCACCGCGCAGATGCCGACCCAGGCCTGTTCCTGCAGGTCGAGGCCGGCCAGGCGCGCGAGCAGCACGGGCAACAAGCCCTTGCACAGGTCGCCAAGCAGGGTCAGGATCGCCAGTTTACGGCCCGCCAGGCGTAGCATGTTGGTGGCGCCGGCATTGCCTGAACCGCTGGAACGCGGGTCCGGGCTGCCCGAAAGGCGGCTGAGGACGATGGCGAAGGACAGCGAGCCAAGCAGGTAGGCGAGCAGCGCCAGTAACCAAAACATGCTAACTATTCCGGGCGAGGACGCCCTGATTCTAACGGCGCCAGTCGCCCTTGTCGTGTTGTGGAGAGAAGTGCTTGGACAGAGTGTTCATCGAAGGCCTGGAAGTCGAGACCGTCATCGGTGCCTATGACTGGGAACGGGATATTCGCCAATGCTTGCGCCTGGACCTGAGCTTTGCCTGGGACAACCGCCCGGCCGCGGCCGGTGACGACCTGAACCTGGCGCTGGACTATGCCAGCGTTTCGTCGCGCATCCAGGCCTTTGCCGAGCAGGCACGCTTCGAGTTGGTGGAAACCTTCGCCGAACGCCTGGTCGCGGTACTGATGGAAGAGTTCCACATTCCTTGGGTGCGGCTGAAGCTGACCAAGCCGGGCGCCGTTCCTGCGGCCCGTGGTGGTGTTGGCGTGGAGATCGAGCGCGGATGCCTCTGAGCACGGTTTACCTGGGCCTTGGCAGCAACATCGAGCGCCACGCGCACCTGTGCGCCGGGCTCGATGCGCTGGCTGCCATCCTCACCGATATGCGCTGTTCTCCGGCCTTCGAGAGCCAGGCGGTGGGGATCAAGAGCGGCCCGTTCATCAACTTCGTGGTGACCGGCAAGACTGACCTGCCGCTGATGGAACTGGACCGCCGGCTCAAGTTCATCGAGGCCGACAATGGCCGTTATGCTCCTGACCGCAAGGGGTTGCCGCTGGATATCGATGTGCTGATGTATGACGATCTGCACGGTAACCACGATGGCCTGGTACTGCCCAGGGCCGAGATCCTGAAAAATGCCTTCGTGCTGTGGCCGTTGTCGCTGCTGGCGCCTGACCTTGTACATCCGGGGGTAGGCAAGTGCATGGCTCAGTTGTGGCAGGAGGCACGTATCGAACAGGTGCTGGCGCCGGTGCCGTTCGAGTGGCGTGGGCTGCAGCTGACGCTTGGGTAATTGTGGGAGCCGGCTTGCCGGCGATAGGGCACTGAAAGGCTACCCAAGGCTGCAATGATTCGCTGGCCTCATCGCCGGCAAGCCGGCTCCCACAGAAATTGCGCAAGCGATTAGGGCGGCTTCAGTGGCCAGCGCCGCCTTTGTAGTCTTGTAGCGCTTTCAGTCGTTCTTCCTTCAGCGCCTCTCCCAGTCCTTGCCCAGTCAGCCCCGCCGCCACCAGGGGCTTCACGTCCACCGCCCTGGCTGCCGCGGCTGCGCCGCGTAGGTAGTCACCCTGTGGATAACTTGGTGCGCCCGCACCACGTGCATCCATTTCGCACGCGGCTATGAAGTCTTCGAAGCGCTGCGGCCGACGATACACATCGAACTTGTGCAGCAGCTCCAGCAGGGTCTGGGGGGCGAGTTCGAGGGCCTTGCGCCCATGCCCCGCGTATTCGCCCACCAGCAGGGCGAGTTCCTGGCATTCTCGTGGTGCCTTGAAGCGCTGGTTCAGTGCCTTGATCGATGCAGGATCAAGGCCCTGCAACAGGCACGCCCAGCGCACATGCAGGGGCTGATGATGCTTGGCGGCCTGGATCAGCGCAGCCAGCGAGGCTGCATCGGCGTCAAGCTCCGGCATCAGCTGTTGCAGGGCCGCGCAATCGTGCAGCACCTGGATGAATACCTGAGGTTCGTCCTCCATCAGCGCGCGCTCGATCTCTTTCCAGCTGCGCTCGGCGGTCAACGCCTGCAGCTCGCCCGATTCGCTGATCTCCCGCATGAGCGCCAGGGTTTCATCGGCAACGCGAAAGCCCAGCGGCGCATAGCGTGCGGCGAAGCGCGCCACGCGTAACACACGCAGGGGATCTTCGGCGAACGCCGGCGAAACGTGGCGCAGAATGCGCTGCTCAAGGTCGCGCTGGCCATCGTAGGGGTCAATGACGTTGCCGTGGTCGTCCTCGGCCATCGCATTGATGGTCAGGTCACGGCGAATCAGGTCCTCTTCGAGCGTCACGTCCGGGCTTGCGTGGAAGGTAAAGCCGCCATAGCCGCGCCCGCTCTTGCGTTCGGTGCGGGCCAGGGCGTATTCCTCGCCAGTCTTGGGGTGCAGGAAAACCGGGAAATCAGCGCCCACCGGGCGGTAGCCCTTGGCGTGCATTTGCTCGACGGTAGCGCCGACCACCAGCCAGTCGATATCACTCACCGGGCGCCCGAGCAGGCGATCGCGTACCGCGCCGCCGACTTTGTAGATGTGCATGTGCAACCTCCATTACTGCCCACAGGATACCCTGTCGGCAGCAATGGCGGTGCCTTGCGCTAGAGGTGATGAATGACGGCCAGGTCCATGCGGCCATAGTCGCCGCTTTCGCCGTGCTCGCCACGGGGAGGCATGTGATGGGTCTTGACCACCTGCTCGCCCTGCACGGTTTCCAGGTGGATGTCGAAGCCCCACAGGCGGTGCAGGTGCTTGAGCACCTCTTCGGTGGAGTCGCCAAGCGGTTTGCGGTTGTGCTGCTGGTGACGCAGGGTCAAAGAACGGTCGCCGCGGCGGTCGATGCTCCAGATCTGCACGTTCGGCTCGCGGTTGCCGAGGTTGTACTGGGACGCCAGTTGTTCACGAATGATGCGGTAACCCGCCTCGTCGTGAATGGCCGGCACCACCAGGTCGTCGCGCTGGTCGTCGTCGAGAATGCTGAACAGCTTGAGGTCGCGGATCACCTTGGGTGACAGGTACTGCAGGATGAAGCTTTCATCCTTGAAGCTGCTCATGGCGAACTTGATGGTGGACAGCCAGTCACTGCCTGCGATGTCTGGGAACCAGCGGCGGTCCTCTTCGGTGGGGTTTTCGCACATCCGGCGGATGTCGGTGTACATCGCAAAACCCAGTGCGTAAGGGTTGATGCCGTTGTAGTAGGGGCTATCGAAGCCGGGTTGGAACACCACGCTGGTGTGTGACTGCAGGAACTCCATCATGAAGCCTTCGGTAATCAGGCCCTCGTCGTAAAGGTCGTTCATCAGCGTGTAGTGCCAGAAGGTCGCCCAGCCTTCGTTCATGACCTGAGTCTGGCGCTGTGGGTAGAAGTACTGGGCGATCTTGCGCACGATGCGTACTACTTCGCGTTGCCAGGATTCGAGCAGTGGGGCGTTTTTCTCGATGAAGTAGAGGATGTTTTCCTGAGGTTCGGAGGGGAATCGCGCATCGTCGCGGTCTCCGCCTTTTTCCGCACTTTTGGGGATGGTGCGCCACAGGTCGTTGATCTGCCGCTGCAGGTGCTCCTCGCGGTCCTTCTGGCGCCGGCGTTCCTCCTCGGCCGAGATCGGATAGGGACGCTTGTAGCGATCGACGCCGTAGTTCATCAGCGCATGGCAGGAGTCGATCAGGTCTTCCACGGCGTCGATGCCATGGCGCTCCTCGCACTGGGCGATGTACTGCTTGGCGAACACCAGGTAGTCGATGATCGACGTGGCGTCCGTCCAGGTGCGGAACAGGTAGTTGCCCTTGAAGAAGCTGTTGTGGCCATAGCAGGCATGGGCGATCACCAGTGCCTGCATGCACATGGTGTTTTCTTCCATCAGGTAGGCGATGCAGGGATCGGAGTTGATCACGATCTCGTAGGCCAGGCCCATCTGGCCGCGGCTGTAGGACTTCTCGGTACTGAGGAACTGCTTGCCGTAGGACCAGTGGTGATAGCCCAGCGGCATGCCCACGGAGGCGTAGGCATCCATCATCTGCTCGGCGGTGATCACTTCGATCTGGTTGGGGTAGGTGTCCAGGGCGT
>NZ_DJTF01000194.1:0-38488 GCF_002438125.1 Pseudomonas sp. UBA6315 | reverse complement strand
GTCGCGTACAGAAGTTCGCCGACCGCTTCGGCATGTTCGGTACCAAGAAGTAATCATGCGCATGGCGAAACCTTCGGGCTTCGCGTTGTTGCTGAAAAAGGCGCCCCTTGTGGGCGCTTTTTTTGTGGGCGCGATCTGGCACCTGCCGGCGCAGGCCTTCTGCCCGCTGCCAAGCAAGCCGCAGCCAGTGGCCGTGCGCCAGGTGGTGGATGGCGACACCCTGCGCCTGGCCGATGGCCGCAGTGTGCGCATGATCGGTATCAACGCCCCGGAAATCGGCCGCAAGGGCCGCACCAGCGAGCCTTATGCCGAAGCGGCCAGGCAGCGCCTGCAGAGCCTGGTCAAGGCCAGCGATGGCCGCGTCGGGCTGGTGCTGGGCCGGGAGGCGAAAGACAAGTACGGGCGCACGCTGGCACATGTCTATGCGGGCAATGGCGACAATCTCGAGGCGCGGCTGCTCAGCGAAGGGCTTGGGTACCGGGTTGCGGTCGCCCCCAATGTGCGCCTGGCGGGCTGCCAGCAGGCTGCCGAGCAGGCGGCGCGCCAGGCGCGTCTTGGCCTGTGGCGGCGTTCTCCGGTGCAGCGCGCTGCTGAGGTAAGGCAGTCGGGCTTCGCGGTCATCGCGGGCACAATCGGCAGCATCGAGCGCAATCGCGCCGGCATCTGGCTGGAACTGGAAACCGGCGTGGTGCTGCAGGTTCCCGCTCGTCTGCAACGCAACTTCCCCGCCAGCTTCTTCGATAACCTCAAAGGGCGCCAGGTTGAAGCGCGCGGCTGGGTGCTGGATCGTTCCCGCAAGGGTGGGCTCAAGCCGGGGCAGCGACGTTGGCTGTTGCCGTTGACCGATCCAAGCATGCTGGAGCGCGTTTCAGGCTGAAAAGATGTAGACATTTCGCTATCGGATTGTACACACTGTCAATTCCAATGCCCCCGCGGGTTATAGCGTAAAGTCGTAGGCTAAAGGCCTTGACACAAGTGACCGACCAGTCTTGTGGCTCCCCGGCTCTTTGCGTATCCTCGGCGGTCCGTCAGAACAGTAAATAGCGGAATGCCCACCATGTCAGACCTGAAAACCGCCGCTCTCGAATATCACGCTCAACCTCGTCCGGGGAAACTGAGCGTCGAGCTCTCCAAGCCCACCGCCACCGCCCGTGACCTCGCCCTGGCCTACAGCCCAGGCGTTGCCGAGCCGGTGCGCGAAATCGGCCGTGATCCAGAGCTGGCCTACAAATACACCGGCAAGGGCAACCTGGTTGCGGTGATTTCCGATGGCACCGCCATCCTCGGTCTGGGTGACCTCGGCCCACTGGCTTCCAAGCCGGTCATGGAAGGCAAGGGCGTTCTGTTCAAGCGTTTCGCAGGTATCGATGTGTT
The DNA here is from genome assembly GCF_002438125.1 of Pseudomonas sp. UBA6315. Classification (NCBI taxonomy): domain Bacteria; kingdom Pseudomonadati; phylum Pseudomonadota; class Gammaproteobacteria; order Pseudomonadales; family Pseudomonadaceae; genus Pseudomonas; species Pseudomonas sp. UBA6315. The sequence goes on along the minus strand of NZ_DJTF01000194.1, from coordinate 37,114 downwards.
CGACATCGAAGTCGAGTCGGAGAGCCCACAGGCCTTCATCGACACCGTGCGCCGCATCTCCATCACCTTCGGTGGCATCAACCTCGAAGACATCAAGGCCCCAGAGTGCTTCGAGATCGAGCGCACCCTGATCGAGCAGTGCGACATTCCGGTCTTCCACGATGACCAGCACGGCACCGCGATCGTTACCGCGGCCGGCATGATCAACGCCCTGGAAATCGCCGGCAAGAAGCTCGAAGACGCCAAGATCGTCTGCCTGGGCGCCGGCGCTGCCGCCATCTCCTGCATGAAGCTGCTGGTGAGCATGGGTGCCAAGGTCGAGAACATCTTCATGATCGACCGCAGCGGCGTGATCCACGCTGGCCGCGACGACCTGAACCAGTACAAGGCCCAGTTCGCCCACGCTACCGACAAGCGCACCCTGGCCGACGCCCTGAACGGCGCTGACGTGTTCGTTGGCCTGTCCGGCCCGAACCTGCTGAGCCCGGAAGGCCTGAAGTCGATGGCTGCCAACCCGATCGTGTTCGCCTGCTCGAACCCGGACCCGGAAATCTCGCCAGAGCTGGCCCACGCCACCCGCAGCGACGTGATCATGGCCACCGGTCGTTCCGACTACCCGAACCAGGTCAACAACGTACTGGGCTTCCCGTTCATCTTCCGTGGTGCCCTGGACGTTCGCGCCAAGCGCATCAACGAAGAGATGAAGATCGCCGCCGCCATCGCCCTGAAAGACCTGGCCAAGCTGCCAGTGCCGAAGGAAGTGTGCGACGCGTACAACGTTCAGGCTCTGGAATTCGGCCGTGAGTACATCATTCCGAAGCCACTGGACCCACGCCTGATCAACGTCGTATCCGACGCTGTGGCCAAGGCTGCCATCGAATCCGGCGTGGCTACCCTGCCGTATCCGAAGCACTACCCGCTGAATAGCGTGGACGAAGTGTTCAACGGCTGATTGCTGGCGTAGCGACACAAAAAAGCCCCGGCTCGTGAGAGTCGGGGCTTTTTGTTTGCCTTGATAACGGGGTGTCAGTGCCGGCCTATTCGCGGGGCAAGCCCGCTCCCACAGGTGTCTTGCTTGTGTGAGCGGGTGTGGCCCCTGCGGTCAGAACAGATCCATCGGCGCCGCTTCATCGGCCGGCAGCGGGCTGCCCGGTGCTGCGCCATTGCCCAGTTCGTCCACCGAAGGCGGCGAGTCTTCGGCCTTGAACAGCTCGAAGTAGGCATTCGGCGTGCTTGGCGATGCCGCGCGGCCACTGATCGGGTCTACGCGCAGGCTGAGGATGCCTTCCGGCTCTGCCGGCGGGTGGTTGGGCTTGTCCTTGAGCGCCGCGCCCATGAAGCTCATCCAGATCGGCAGCGCCGCAGTGCCACCGTATTCGCGGCGGCCCAGGGTTTCCGGCTGGTCGAAGCCGACCCATACGGTGGTGACGTAGTCGGCGTTGTAACCGGAGAACCAGGCGTCCTTGGACTCGTTGGTGGTGCCGGTCTTGCCTGCCAGGTCGGTGCGGCCCAGGGCCAGCGCCCGGCGGCCGGTACCACGCTTGATCACATCCTGCAGCATGCTGGTGAGGATGTAGGTGGTGCGCCCGTCGATGATCTGCTCGGCGGTGACGGGTACCTGTGGGGCAGGAGCAACCTGGCCGTAGGCCGAAGGCGCTTCACCAGGCAGTGCCGCGGTGCTGATCGGCTGCTCCGGCGCCGCGAGGCCGGCGTGGTCTTCGCTGCCTTGCGGCACGCGCGCCGGGTTGGCGGTGAACAGGGTTTCGCCGTTGCGGCTTTCGATGCGGTCGATCAGGTACGGGTTGATCTTGTAGCCACCGTTGGCAAAGGTGCTCCAGCCCGTGGCGATCTCCATCGGCGTCAGCGTCGCTGTGCCCAGCGCCAGGGACAGGTTGCGCGGCAGGTCCTGCTTGTTGAAGCCGAACTTGGCGATGTAGTCGATGGTGCGGTCCACGCCCATGGCCTGCAGCAGGCGGATCGACACCAGGTTGCGCGACTTGTACAGCGCTTCGCGCATGCGGATCGGGCCAAGGAAGGTGTTGGTGTCGTTCTTCGGACGCCAGACTTTGTCCAGGTACTCGTCGACGAACACGATCGGCGCATCGTTCACCAGGCTGGAGGCGGTATAGCCACTGTCCAGTGCCGCGCTATAGATGAACGGCTTGAAGCTCGAGCCCGGCTGGCGCTTGGCCTGCATGGCGCGGTTGTAGTTGCTCTGCTCGAAGGAGAAGCCGCCGACCAGGGCGCGGATGGCGCCGTTGTATGGGTCGAGGGTCACCAGCGCGCTCTGCGCGCCGGGTACCTGGCTGAACTTGAGCTTGCCGTCGTCCAGGCGCTGCAGGCGCACCAGGTCGCCGACCTGGGCCACGTCAGCTGGCGATTGCGGCGCACGGCCCTGGGAGTTGCTGTTGATGAACGGGCGAGCCCACTTCATGGTTTCCCAGGCCACGTGCTCTTCTTCGCCGCCACGGGTCAGCACCTTGAGGCCGCTCTTTTCAACGCCGGTAACGATGGCCGGCTCCAGGCCGCCGAGGGTGCGCTGCTTGCTCAGCTCCTGCAGCCAGGCAGCGTGGGTCTTGCCCGGGAAGCGCGCGTCGGGGCCGCGGTAGCCGTGGCGCTCGTCGTAGTCCGACAGGCCATTGAGGACGGCCTTGTTGGCCATTTCCTGCATGTCGCTCGGCACTGTGGTGGTCACGCGGAAGCCTTCGGTGTAGGCATCGCTGCCATAGCGGCCGACCATCTCTGCGCGGGCCATTTCGGCGACATAGGGCGCGTTCACTTCCGGCGTCGGGACGTGGTAGCTGGCGTTCAGCGGCTCGGCCAGGGCTGCCTGGTAGCTGGCCTCGTCGATCTTGCCCAGCTTGTACATGCGGCCGAGGATCCAGTCGCGGCGCTCTTTCGCCCGTACCGGGTTGGCCAGCGGGTTGAAGCGCGAAGGGGCCTTGGGCAGGCCGGCGATCATCGCCATCTGCGCCAGGCTCACGTCGCGGATCGACTTGCCGTAGTACACCTGCGCCGCAGCGTCGATGCCGTAGGCGCGGTTGCCCAGGTAGATCTTGTTGACGTATAGCTCGAGGATCTCGTCCTTGGTGAGCTCGCGTTCGATCTGCAGGGCCAGGAGGATTTCGTTGGTCTTGCGCGAGAAGCTGCGCTCGCTGGTGAGGAAGAAGTTCTTCGCCACCTGCATGGTGATGGTACTGCCGCCGGTCTGGATGTGGCCGGTTTTCACCAGCTGGGTGGCGGCGCGCATCAGGCTGCTCGGGTCTACCCCGTAGTGGTTGAGGAAGTTGTCGTCCTCGGCCGACAGAAGCGCCTGGATGAATTGTGGGGGAATTTCCGCGAAGCGGATCGGCGAGCGGCGCATTTCGCCGAATTCGGCGATCAGCTTGCCATCGCTGCTGTACACCCTCAGGGGGATCTGCAACTGGATGCTTCTGAGCGAATCGACCGACGGCAGGCTAGGGCTAAGATACAGAAACGCACCGCTCACACCGAGTACGAGCGCGCTAATGACTGCGACGAAAGACCACCAGAAGAACTTCAGCAGGCGTATCAAGGCTTTTGGGTGTCCAGTGTTGAGGGGTGAATTGCGCACGGGGCCGGCGGACGAAAAACGCTGGGCATTATAAGCATTTTTCGCTTCGCCGGGTGACCGGCCAGGCGGCCCGCTGCACCGTCCGGCTGTCAATGGCTGGCGCTGCTGCGGGTTAAGGGCTGCTACGAGGAAACAGCGATGCTTGGACGCTGGGGCAAGGATGCCGGTTCACTGTTGGGGGTGGAAATTACCCCTGATTGCGTACAAATCATGCAGGTACGCCGGCATGGCGGGCGCTGCGAGCGGGTGGCCTGGGGGCGTGAGCCGTTCGAGCCGTTTGCAGCCGGTAGCTGGCAGCAGGATCCGGGGCGTGTCGAAGCCGCCCTGCGCGGTGCCTACAGGCGCAGCGGCAGCCGCCAGCGCCGGGTCGCGGTGGCATTGCCCGCCTCCCAGGTCATCATCAAGCTGTGCCAGCTACCCGCAAGCCAGGCTGAAGCGCAAATGGAGGCGCAGTTGCTGGCCGATGCAGATACGTTGTTCCCTTTTCCTCTGGACGACCTGGTGATTGATTTCCAGGTCAGAGGCGTGAGCTCGGGGCGGCCGGATCATCGAGATGTGGTAGTCGCTGCCTGCCGGCAAAGCACCTTGGAGCCACTGGAGTTGCTGTTCGAAGGCGCGGGCTTGCAACTGGATGCGGTGGAAGTCGACAGCGTCGCCTTGCACCGGCTGTTGCCGGCGCAATGTGCGACGACTTCGGAGCTGCTCCATTTGGCGCCCAGTGGGGCAACGCTATATGGCTGGTCGCAAGGTGGGCTGCCACAGCGACACGAGTTGCCAGGGCAAACCTGGGCCGAGCGGCTTGCCGAGCTGTTTGCTGGCGGGGTGCAGCGGGGTGAACTGCTGGTTTGCGGCACTGCACCTGAGCAGCGCGGCTGGCTCGCAGCACTGAGCCACCAACTGGGTGTCCCGTGCCGCGCGCTGCCAGCGGTAGCAGGGCTCGACTGTAGCGAGGGCAGCCTGGCTTGCGCGTTGGCGCTGGGAGGGTTGCGCTGATGTTGCGCCTGAACCTGGCCGTGGCGTGAACGGCAGCGCTTGGCCGCCTTGCGCCGCCTGCGACTGATGTTGCTTGGCAGCACAGTCATCGCGCTTTTTGGCGTGCTGCTCATGGACCAATTGGCACGCGAACGTGCTCAGCGGCAGGCCTTTGGCAATAGCGCACGGCAAGTCGCAGTGACCAAGCTGGGCGAGCAGATGGAGCACTACGCACCTCTCGACCAGGCGTATGAGCAGGTGCGTGCGCAAACCGCTGCGCTGGCAGACCTGCGCGCTGGCCAGAAGCATGTGGTGGCGCTGCTCGCCGATCTGGAGCGAGCCTTGCCAGAAGGTGTCCAGCTGACCGAGCTCAAATTCGAGCGCTCGCGGTTGGAAGTTGTCGGCCTGGCCTCTTCTTCTGCGCAGGTTGCGCAGTTCATGCGTGAACTCGAGCGTGCAGATGGCCTGCGCGAGCTTGAACTCAAGCGTGTGCAAAGCACAGCGGTTGGCGATGAGTTTCAGCTGGTGGCGCTAATGTCGGCGGCCTTGTCGTGAAGCTGCTGCCATGGCAAGGGCTGGTCGAGCGCTGGCAGGGTTCCATCTATCTACTGCCCGTGATCGTGGCCTGCGTAGTGTTTGCACTCGGCGCCCTGATACGCCTGCCGGATTGGCAGCAACTTCAGGCCGATGAGCAGGCAAGGCAAGCGGCTCTGGAGCTTGAGCACGCCAGCAAGGCCAGCCAGGTGCGGGCCTTGCAGCAGCGCCAGGGCGAACTGGCCGAAGCCGAACGGCAGTTGCAGGGTATTCAGTGGCAGCTCGCGGCAGGTGAGCGCATGAGCGCCCTGCTTGAACAATTGGCAGCGTCGGGGCAGGCGCTGGGCCTGCAATTCGAGCAACTGGAGGTACTTGAGGTGCTGCCCCAGTCGCACTATCGGCAAACCCCGATGGATGTGCAGGTGGTGGGGCGTTACCCGGCATTGCGTCTGTGGCTTGAGGACTGGCTTGGGCAATTGCGCCTGCTGCGTGTCGAAGAAATGCACTGGCATGGCGCCCCGGGCAAGCCTGGGTTGATCCGGCTGCGTATGAAAGTGAGCGCTTACCAGGCAGATGCGCCGTTACCGGCCCCCAGCTGGCTGGCGCAGATACCGGCTCGAGCGCAGTTCCAGCCTCCAGCCCTCGACCCCTTTGCTGCCTGGTCCGGCCGTGCTCCCCAGGCAGGGCTCGGCAACGTTCCCCTGGCGCAACTGGTGATGGTCGGCAGCTTGTCGCGCAGGGGTGAGCACGAGGCGCTGCTGGCTTATGCCGGCCGGCTGTATCGCGTGCATTGCGGTGAGCAGCTGGGGCGCGATGAGGGGGTGGTGGTACGTATCGACGAGCAGCAGGTGGAGGTGCGCGAACGGCTGTTCATCGCAGGCGAGTGGCACGAGCGCACCACGTTCTTGGCGCTCAGGAAGGGCGCCGACAGGGAGGCAGGTGGTGATGAAAAGGTTGGCGACAGGGATGTTGATGCTGCTGGCACCGGTTCAGTGGGGGCTGGCAGCGTCTTATAAGGGGGAGCCTGTTTCGCTGAACTTCCAGGATGTCGAGGTGCGCTCGGTGCTGCAGGTGCTGGCCGACTATGCGGGCATCAACCTGGTTGCCAGCGACACGGTTCAAGGCAACATCACCCTGCGCTTGCAGGATGTGCCCTGGGATCAGGCCCTGGCACTGGTGTTGCACAGCAAGGGGCTGGTGCGACGTGAAGAAGGCAATGTGCTGTTGGTGGCGCCCGCGAGTGAATTGGCCGAACAGCCTTTCGGGCAGGCGTTCGATGCTCAGTTGCCACCCTTGCGCCGGGAACTGCTGGCCATCCACCACGCCGATGCTACCGAGCTTGCCGAGCTGCTGCTGGCAACGCTGGCAGACGACGGCATTCTTACCGGGCGCGGCAGCCTCAGCGTGGATGCGCGCACCAATACGCTGGTGGCGCACCAGCCCGAAGAGCGCCTGGCCGAGTTGCGGCGGTTGGTGGCACAACTGGATGTGCCGATGCGCCAGGTGGTGATCGAGGCGCGTATCGTCGAGGCCAATGTCGACTATGAAAAAAGCCTGGGTGTTCGCTGGGGTGGCGCCTTGCATGAGGAGGTCGCGCGGGTGGGCAAGGATGTGTTCGTCGACCTGGGCGTGGAGCGGCCCGGCTCGGCGGTGGGGCTGGGCCTGCTGCGTGGTGATGTGTTGCTCGACCTTGAGCTCAGCGCCATGGAAAAGAGCGGCAATGGCGAGATCATCTCCCAGCCCAAGGTGGTCACCGCAGACAAGGAAACGGCCCGGATCATCAAGGGCACCGAGGTGCCTTACCAGGAGACCAGCAGAAATGGCGCCACCTCGGTTTCGTTCAGGGAGGCCTCGCTGTCGCTCGAAGTCACTCCGCAGATCACCCCGGACGGCAAGGTCATCATGGCGGTCAGGGTGACCAAGGATGAGCCAGACTTCGTCAATGCCTTGAACGACGTGCCGCCGATCCGCAAGAACGAGGTCAATGCCAAGGTGCGAGTGGCCGACGGTGAAACCATCGTCATTGGCGGGGTGTATTCGACCACGCAAAACAATGTGGTCGACAAGGTGCCATTTTTTGGCGATCTGCCGTATGTTGGGCGGCTGTTTCGACGCGATGCATTACAAGAGAAAAAATCCGAGCTGCTGGTCTTCCTGACTCCGCGTATCATGAGTGACCAGGCGATTGCTGTGAGTCGTTGATTCTGTGCGAAATTTGATACTTGTAGGGCCCATGGGCGCTGGAAAGAGCACCATCGGGCGCCTGTTGGCCAAAGAGCTGCGTCTGCTGTTCAAAGATTCCGACAAGGAAATCGAACTGCGTACCGGCGCCAACATCCCGTGGATCTTCGATAGAGAAGGCGAACCGGGCTTCCGTGACCGTGAGCAGGCGATGATCGCCGAGCTCTGCGCGCTCGATGGCGTGGTCGTGGCCACCGGTGGTGGCGCGGTCATGCGTGCGGAAAACCGCCAGGCCCTGCATGCTGGCGGGCGGGTGATCTACCTGCACGCGTCGGTAGAACAGCAGGTGGGGCGTACCGCGCGCGATCGCAACCGGCCGTTGCTGCGCACCGCCAACCCGGAGGCGACCCTGCGCGCCCTGCTGGAAACACGCGACCCGCTCTACCGTGAGATCGCCGACCTGGTGGTGGAAACCGACGAACGGCCGCCGCGCATGGTGGTGCTCGACATTCTCGAGCGCTTGCAGCAGTTGCCGCCCCGGTAAGCCGGGACTATTCTCGGCCAGCGCCGAGGCGAGGTTCAACGTTACCGCGTGGGTCGCTCAGCCGACACCGCGCCCAAGTACATTGTGGGGATACATGCAGACACTAAAGGTCGACCTGGGCGAGCGCAGCTACCCGATCTACATTGGCGAAGGCCTGCTGGACCAACCTGAACTGCTGGCGCCGCACATCGCCGGGCGGCAGGTAGCCATCGTTTCCAATGAAACCGTCGCGCCTCTGTATCTCGAACGCCTGAGCAAGACCCTCGGCGCCTATTCGGTGCTGCCGGTGATTCTCCCCGATGGCGAAGCCCACAAGAACTGGCAGACCCTGCAACTGATCTTCGACGGCCTGCTCACCGCACGGCATGACCGCCGCACCACCGTGATCGCCCTGGGCGGCGGCGTGATCGGCGACATGGCCGGCTTCGCTGCGGCCTGCTACCAGCGTGGCGTCGACTTCATCCAGGTGCCCACCACCCTGTTGTCCCAGGTCGACTCTTCGGTGGGCGGCAAGACCGGCATCAACCACCCGCTGGGCAAGAACATGGTCGGTGCGTTCTACCAGCCCAACGCGGTGCTGATCGACACCACCAGCCTCAAGACCTTGCCCGAACGCGAGCTGTCGGCGGGCCTGGCCGAAGTGATCAAGTACGGCCTGATCTGCGACGAGCCCTTCCTCGGCTGGCTCGAAGCCAACATGCAGGCCCTGCGCGCCCTCGATCCTCTGGCACTGACCGAGGCGATCCGTCGCTCGTGCGCGGCCAAGGCTGCCGTGGTGGGCGCCGACGAGCGCGAATCCGGCGTGCGGGCGACCCTGAACCTTGGGCATACCTTCGGGCATGCCATCGAAACGCACATGGGCTACGGTGTCTGGCTGCACGGCGAAGCCGTGGCAGCGGGCACGGTGATGGCCCTGGAGATGTCCATGCGCCTGGGCTGGATCGACCAGCCCGCGCGTGATCGAGCAATCCGCCTGCTGCAGGACGCAGGTTTGCCGGTGGTGCCACCACAGGAAATGACCCCGGCGCATTTCATGGAGCATATGGCGGTCGACAAGAAGGTACTCGATGGTCGCCTGCGGCTGGTGCTGTTGCGCCAGCTCGGCGAGGCCGTGATTACCGACGACTATCCGAAAGAGATTCTTCAGGCCACGCTGTCGGCGGACTACCGCGCGATCGTGGCCCAGCTTTGAGGTTGTGACAGCGCAATGACCAGTTTGCATGCCGATGAGGCGTTTCTCGACCACTACCAGTTGAGCCACGATCCGTTCGCGCCGCGTGTGCCCGGCTTCAAGTTCTTCCCCGCCCAGCGCAAGCCTGTGCTCGGCCAGCTGCATCACCTGGCCCGTTACAGCCAGTTGATGCTGGTGGTCACAGGCCCGGTAGGCAGCGGCAAGACCCTGCTGCGCCAGGCCCTGGTGGCGAGCACCAACAAGCAGTCGGTGCTCAGCGTGGTGGTATCGGCCCGCGGCGCCAGCGATGCGGCCAGCGTGTTGGGCCAGGTGGCCCAGTCGCTGGAAGTCGCCCAGCCCGAAGTTCAGGCGATTCTGTCCAAGGTCGTGCAGTTGGCCTTGACCGGGCAGGAAGTCTATTTGCTGGTGGACGATGCGGAACAACTTGACGAGTCGGCACTCCAAGCGTTGCTGGAACTGGCGGCAGGTGTCTCGGAAGGGCGCCCGCACGTGTTCCTGTTCGGTGAGCCGTCGCTGATTGCCGGGTTGGAGGAGATTCATGTCGAGGAAGAACGCTTCCACGTCATCGAGCTCGCCCCCTACAGCGAGGAAGAGACCCGCGAGTACCTGGAGCAGCGCCTGGAAGGTGCCGGCCGGGGCATCGAGGTGTTCAGCCGTGAGCAGCTCGTCGATATCCATGAAAACTCCGACGGTTGGCCTGGCAACATCAACCAGGTCGCCCGCGATACTTTGATCGAAGCCATGATCGCCAGCCGCACCACGGCCAAGCGACCAACCATGGGGTTCAAGATGCCTAAAAAACACGTGCTCGCGCTGTCTGCTGTCGTCGTGGTGGCCGTTGCTGCCGCGGTGCTCATGCCCAAGAAAGGCGACAAGGCCCCTGCCGAAGCGCCTGCGGCCCAGGCCCAGCTGCCTTTGGGTGACGGCAAGTCGAACGGCGGCAACCCGGCCATCGAATTCTCTGGCTCCTCGCAGCCGATGCCACTGCCGCTGGTTGGCCAGTCGCAGCCGGTGATGCGCGAGCCGCTGGCCCAGGCCGCAGGCATGGGTGATGGCGAGGAGGGCGGCCCGGCCGACAATACCGCGCTGCAGCCAGGCAACCCGCCGCCGACCGTGACCACCACCGCGCCGCCGCAAGGCATGGCTGCCGGCCCTGCGCCGACCATGGCCCAGGCTGCCCCGTCGCAGCCGGTAGCGCCTGCGCCCAAGCCTGTCGCAACTCAGCCCGCCAAGCCGGTTGCGCCTGCCAAGCCGGCCCCGGCACCGACCCAGGTCGCCACGGCCAAACCCGCCGCCAAGCCTGCCGAGAAACCGGCAGCCGGCAACACCGGTGGCGGCTGGTACGCAGGCCAGAAACCGGGCAACTACGTGGTGCAGATCCTCGGCACCAGCTCCGAGGCGTCGGCCCAGGCCTTCGTCAAGGCGCAGGGTGGCGACTATCGCTACTTCAAGAAAAACCTGCAGGGCAAGCCGTTGTACGTGGTCACCTATGGCAGCTTCGCCAACCGCGACGCTGCGGTAGCTGCAATCAAGAACTTGCCAGCGAAGGTCCAGGCTGGTAAACCTTGGCCACGTACCGTCGCCAGCGTCCAACAAGAGCTGGCTTCGGCCCGCTGATACCTTCCGGGCGGCACCACCCCGCCGCCCAGTTGCTGAGCGATTACTGACTTTCGTCTAGCCTGCTGCGCCCGAGCGCGGCAGGCTTTTCTGTCCCAGACTGCCGGCCACAAGCCTACCTTGCAGTCATGGCTGAAACGCTTCAGACTCGAGCCGAGCCGCTATCACGGCGCATGGCGCAAAAACATTCAAAAATGCGACATAAATTTTCAATGGTGAGACATGAAAATTTGTGAGTATCGCTGTCGCTGTGCAACAATGGTTTTCCATGGCCACCGCAAAAAAGCTGGCATTTGATCGGCGTGGATGGTAAGTGGTTGTACTAAAAAGAGATTTACCTCCGTTGAGAGGTGAACCTGGTGAGAAAGTGTCTATGAAAACAGGTCTGTACCATCCCGAAGAATTCAAGGACAACTGTGGCTTTGGCCTGATCGCCCATATGACGGGCGAACCGAGCCACCACCTTCTGCAAACCGCCATGCAGGCGCTGACCTGCATGACCCACCGCGGCGGCATCAACGCCGACGGCAAGACCGGTGACGGTTGCGGTCTGCTCATGCAGAAGCCCGATCAATTCCTGCGGGCCGTGGCCCAGGAACACTTTGCCGTCGAGCTGCCCAAGCAGTACGCCGTCGGCATGGTGTTCTTCAACCAGGACCCGGTAAAAGCCGAAGCCGCGCGGGCCAACATGGACCGCGAAATCCTCGCCGCCGGCCTCAAGCTGGTGGGCTGGCGCAAAGTCCCGATCGACACCAGCGTGCTGGGCCGCCTGGCCCTGGAGCGCCTGCCGCAGATCGAGCAGGTGTTCATCGGCGGTGAAGGCCTGAGCGATCAGGAATTCGCCATCAAGCTGTTCAGTGCCCGTCGCCGCTCATCCGTGGCCAACGCCCACGACGCCGACCACTACATCTGCAGCTTTTCGCACAAGACCATAATCTATAAAGGCCTGATGATGCCGCGCGACCTCGCGGCCTTCTTTCCAGACCTGGGTGACGAGCGCCTGCAAACCGCGATCTGCGTGTTCCACCAGCGCTTCTCCACCAATACCCTGCCGAAATGGCCGCTGGCGCAGCCGTTCCGCTTCCTCGCCCACAACGGCGAGATCAACACGATCACCGGCAACCGCAACTGGGCCATGGCCCGTCGCACCAAGTTCGCCAACGACCTGATCCCCGACCTCGAAGAGCTCGGCCCGCTGGTCAACCGCGTCGGTTCCGACTCCTCGAGCATGGACAACATGCTGGAGCTGATGGTCACCGGCGGCATCGACCTGTTCCGTGGCGTGCGCATGCTGGTACCGCCAGCCTGGCAGAACGTCGAAACCATGGACGCCGACCTGCGCGCCTTCTACGAATACAACTCCATGCACATGGAGCCGTGGGACGGCCCGGCCGGTATCGTCATGACCGAAGGCCGCCACGCGGTGTGCCTGCTCGACCGCAACGGCCTGCGCCCGGCGCGCTGGGTCACCACCAAGAACGGCTACATCACCCTGGCGTCGGAAATCGGCGTGTGGGACTACAAGCCCGAGGACGTATTGGCCAAGGGCCGTGTCGGCCCAGGCCAGATCTTCGCCGTCGACACCGAGACCGGCCAGATCCTCGACACCGATGCCATCGATGACCGCCTCAAGTCGCGCCACCCGTACAAGCGCTGGCTGCGTCAGCACGCCCTGCGCATCCAGGCAACGCTGACCGACGACCAGGGCGCGGCCAGCTACGACGCCGACCAGCTCAAGCAATACATGAAGATGTTCCAGGTCACCTTCGAGGAGCGTGACCAGGTGCTGCGCCCGCTCGGCGAGCAGGGCCAGGAAGCGGTCGGCTCGATGGGGGACGACACGCCGATGGCAGTGCTGTCCCAGCGCGTGCGCTCGCCTTACGACTTCTTCCGCCAGCAGTTCGCCCAGGTCACCAACCCGCCGATCGACCCGCTGCGCGAAGCGATCGTCATGTCGTTGGAGATTTGCCTGGGCGCCGAGCGCAACATCTTCCAGGAATCCCCGGAGCATGCCTCGCGGGTGATCCTCAGCTCGCCGGTCATCTCGCCCGCCAAGTGGCGCTCGCTGATGAACCTGGAGCGCGAAGGCTTCGATCGTCACCTGATCGACCTCAACTATGAAGAGGGCGTCGGCCTTGAAGCGGCCATCCGCAACATCGCCGACCAGGCCGAGGAGGCGGTACGCAGCGGCAAGACCCAGCTGGTGCTGAGCGACCGCTACATCGCCCCGGGCAAGCTGCCGGTGCACGCCTCGCTGGCCGTGGGTGCGGTACACCACCGCCTGACCGAGCAGGGCCTGCGCTGCGACAGCAACATCCTGGTGGAAACCGCCACCGCCCGCGACCCGCACCACTTCGCCGTGCTGCTGGGCTTCGGCGCCTCGGCCGTGTACCCGTACCTGGCCTACGAAGTGCTGGCCGACCTGATCCGCACCGGCGAAGTGCTGGGCGATCTGGACGAAGTGTTCAAGTACTACCGCAAGGGCATCTCCAAGGGCCTGCTGAAGATCCTGTCGAAGATGGGCATCTCCACCATCGCCTCGTACCGTGGCGCGCAGCTGTTCGAAGCCGTGGGCCTGGCCGAGGAAGTGGTCGGCCTGAGCTTCAAGGGCGTGCCCAGCCGCATCAAGGGTGCGCGTTTCGTCGACCTGGAAGGCGACCAGAAGTTGCTGGCGGCCGAAGCCTGGAGCGCGCGCAAGCCGATCCAGCAAGGCGGCCTGCTGAAGTTCGTCCACGGCGGCGAGTACCACGCCTACAACCCGGACGTGGTCAACACCCTGCAGGCTGCTGTGCAGCAGGGCGACTACGCCAAGTTCAAGGAATACACCACGCTGGTCGACCAGCGCCCGGTGTCGATGATCCGCGACCTGCTGAAAGTGAAAGTGGCCGATCAGGCCCTGGCGCTGGATGAAGTCGAGCCGCTGGAAGCGATCCTCAAGCGCTTCGATTCGGCCGGTATCTCGCTCGGTGCCCTGTCGCCGGAAGCCCACGAGGCCCTGGCCGAGGCCATGAACCGCCTGGGTGCGCGCTCCAACTCCGGCGAGGGCGGTGAAGACCCGGCGCGCTACGGCACCGTGCGCAGCTCCAAGATCAAGCAGGTGGCCACCGGCCGCTTTGGCGTCACCCCGGAATACCTGGTCAACGCCGAAGTGCTGCAGATCAAGGTTGCCCAGGGCGCCAAGCCCGGCGAGGGCGGCCAGCTGCCAGGCGGCAAGGTCAATGGCCTGATCGCCAAGCTGCGCTATGCGGTACCGGGCGTGACCCTGATCTCGCCACCGCCGCACCATGACATCTACTCGATCGAAGACCTGGCGCAGCTGATCTACGACCTCAAGCAGGTCAACCCGCAGGCCCTGGTCTCGGTCAAGCTGGTCGCCGAAGCGGGCGTTGGCACCATCGCCGCGGGCGTGGCCAAGGCCTATGCCGACCTGATCACCATTTCCGGCTACGACGGCGGCACCGGCGCTTCGCCGCTGACCTCGATCAAGTACGCCGGTGCCCCGTGGGAACTGGGCCTGGCCGAAACCCACCAGACCCTGCGCGGCAACGATCTGCGCGGCAAGGTGCGGGTACAGACCGACGGCGGCCTGAAAACCGGCCTCGACGTGGTCAAGGCAGCCATCCTCGGCGCCGAGAGCTTCGGCTTCGGCACCGCGCCGATGATCGCCCTGGGCTGCAAGTACCTGCGCATCTGCCACCTGAACAACTGCGCCACCGGTGTGGCCACGCAGAACGACAAGCTGCGCAAGGACCACTACATCGGCACCGTCGACATGGTGATCAATTTCTTCACCTTCGTCGCCGAAGAGACCCGTGAGTGGCTGGCCAAGCTGGGCGTGCGCAGCCTCGGCGAGCTGATCGGCCGCACCGACCTGCTCGACGTGCTGCCGGGCGACACCGAGCGCCAGCACCACCTGGACCTGACGCCGCTGCTGGGCAGCTCGCACATTCCGGCCGACAAGCCGCAATTCTGCGAAGTCGACAAGAACCCGCCGTTCGACAAGGGCGAGCTGGCCGAGAAGATGGTCGACATGGCCCTGCCGGCCATCCGCGACCAGGCCGGTGGTGAGTTCGCGCTCGACATCTGCAACTGCGACCGCTCCATCGGCGCGCGCATCTCTGGTGAAATCGCCAAGCTGTATGGCAACCAGGGCATGGCCGACAAGCCGATCACCTTCCGCTTCAAGGGCACTGCGGGCCAGAGCTTCGGCGTGTGGAACGCCGGTGGCCTGAACCTGCACCTGGAAGGCGATGCCAACGACTACGTCGGCAAGGGCATGACCGGTGGCAAGGTCACCATCGTGCCGCCTGCCGGCAGCCCGTTCAAAACCCAGCTCAGCGCCATCGTCGGCAACACCTGCCTGTATGGCGCCACCGGTGGCAAGCTGTTCGCCGCCGGTACCGCGGGCGAGCGCTTCGCGGTGCGTAACTCCGGCGCCCACGCCATCGTCGAGGGCACTGGCGATCACTGCTGTGAATACATGACCGGCGGCTTTGTCTGCGTCCTGGGCAAGACCGGTTACAACTTCGGTTCTGGCATGACTGGCGGCTTCGCCTACGTGCTCGACATGGACAACACCTTCGTCGACAAACTCAACCACGAGCTGGTGGAAATCCAGCGCATCAGTGGTGAGGCGATGGAGGCCTACCGCAGCCACCTGGCGCGGGTCCTTGCCGAGTACGTGGAAGAGACTGGCAGCGAGTGGGGGCGTGAGCTCTCGGAGAACCTGGACGACTACGTGCGGCGCTTCTGGCTGGTCAAGCCGAAGGCGGCCAACCTCAAGCAACTGCTGTCCAGCACCCGTGCCAACCCGCAGTAACAACAGCTGCAAGTGACGGCCCCGTGCGCGGGGCCCGTCGTGCTCAAGTGATCGTCTTGCAGCTTGCAGCCCGAGGCTGGCAACTGCGGTAAAGAGGTTTTGAAAAATGGCTGAACGTCTGAACAACGACTTCCAGTTCATCGAAGTGGGCCGCAAGGACCCGAAGAAGAAGCTCCTGCGCCAGCGCAAGAAAGAGTTCGTGGAAATCTACGAGCCCTTCAAGCCGCAGCAGTCCGTGGAGCAGGCGCACCGTTGCCTGGGTTGCGGTAACCCGTACTGCGAATGGAAGTGCCCGGTGCACAACTTCATCCCCAACTGGTTGAAGCTGGTTTCCGAAGGCAACATCCTGGCGGCCGCGGAGCTGTCGCACCAGACCAACACCCTGCCGGAAGTGTGCGGCCGCGTGTGCCCGCAGGACCGTCTGTGCGAGGGTGCCTGCACCCTGAACGACGGTTTCGGCGCGGTCACCATCGGCTCGGTGGAGAAGTACATCACCGACACCGCGTTCGCCATGGGCTGGCGCCCGGACATGTCCAAGGTCAAGCCGACCGGCAAGCGTGTGGCAATCATCGGTGCCGGCCCTGCGGGCCTGGGCTGTGCCGACGTGCTGGTGCGCGCCGGCGTGACCCCGGTGGTGTTCGACCGCAACCCCGAGATCGGTGGCCTGCTGACCTTCGGCATCCCCGAGTTCAAGCTGGAAAAGACCGTGCTGAGCAACCGCCGCGAAGTCTTCACCGGCATGGGCATCGAGTTCCGCCTGAACACCGAGGTGGGCAAGGACATCACCCTGGAACAATTGCTCGGCGAGTACGACGCAGTGTTCATGGGCATGGGCACCTACACCTACATGAAGGGTGGTTTCCCGGGCGAGGACCTGCCGGGCGTGCATGACGCGCTGGACTTCCTGATCGCCAACGTCAACCGCAACCTGGGCTTCGAAAAGGCGCCGGAAGACTTCGTCGACATGCAGGGCAAGAAGGTGGTGGTACTGGGCGGTGGCGACACCGCGATGGACTGCAACCGCACCTCGATCCGCCAGGGCGCAAGCTCGGTGACCTGCGCCTATCGCCGCGACGAGGCGAACATGCCGGGCTCGCGCAAAGAGGTGAAGAACGCCAAGGAAGAGGGCGTGAAGTTCCTCTACAACCGCCAGCCGATCGCCATCGTCGGCGAAGACAAGGTCGAAGGCGTGAAAGTGGTCGAGACGCGTCTGGGCGAGCCGGATGCCCGTGGCCGCCGCAGCCCCGAGCCGATCCCCGGCTCCGAGGAGATCCTGCCGGCCGATGCCGTGGTGATCGCCTTCGGCTTCCGCCCAAGCCCTGCGCCGTGGTTCGAGCAGCATGGCATCCAGATGGACAGCCAGGGCCGCGTGGTGGCGCCGGAGAAGGGCAAGTTCAAGCACCAGACCAGCAACCCGAAAGTGTTTGCCGGTGGCGACATGGTGCGCGGTTCGGACCTGGTGGTGACTGCCATTTTCGAAGGCCGTACCGCGGCCGAAGGCATCCTGGACTACCTGGAAGTCTGATTTCGGCTGCACTGGCCCCATCGCCGGCAAGCCGGCTCCCACAGGATTTGTGCGGCACCTGTGGGAGTCGGCTTGCCGGCGATGAGGCCCTCAGCAACCGCTACGGCCAGTTTTGTATACAAAATCGCTTGATCCAAGGCACTCAATAGACAAAACGCATGGTCTCATCCGTGCCTTTTGCGCTGGCGTCTGAGAAAATGCCCGCACTTTTTTGCCGGATGCCGACATGACTGCCCTGAAGAACGATCGTTTCCTGCGTGCACTGCTCAAGCAACCTGTAGACGTCACCCCGGTGTGGATGATGCGCCAGGCTGGCCGCTACCTCCCGGAATACCGCGCCAGCCGCGCCAAGGCCGGCGACTTCATGAGCCTGTGCATGAACCCGCAGTTCGCCTGCGAGGTCACCCTGCAGCCGCTGGACCGCTACCCGCTGGACGCGGCGATCCTGTTCTCGGACATCCTCACCATCCCTGATGCCATGGGCCTTGGCCTGTACTTCGAAACCGGCGAAGGCCCACGTTTCAAGAAGGTCATCAGCACCCCCGCCGACATCGAAGCACTGCCGATCCCCGATCCGCAGAAAGACCTGGGCTACGTGATGGACGCGGTCAGCACCATCCGCCGCGAGCTCAATGGCCGCGTGCCGCTGATCGGCTTCTCCGGCAGCCCGTGGACCCTGGCCACCTACATGGTCGAAGGCGGCTCGTCGAAGGACTTCCGCAAGACCAAGGCGATGGCCTATGACAATCCGCAAGCCCTGCACCTGCTGCTGGACAAGCTGGCCCAGTCGGTCACCAGCTACCTCAACGGCCAGATCCTCGCCGGTGCCCAGGCCGTGCAGATCTTCGACACCTGGGGCGGCAACCTTTCGGCGGCGGCGTACCAGGAATTCTCCCTGGCCTACATGCGCAAGATCGTCAGCGGCCTGATTCGCGAGCACGAAGGCCGCAAGGTGCCGGTGATCCTGTTCACCAAGAACGGCGGCCTGTGGCTGGAAAGCATCGCCGAAGCCGGCGCCGATGCCCTGGGCCTGGACTGGACCTGCGAGATCGGCGATGCCCGCCGCCGGGTCGGCGACAAGGTGGCGCTGCAAGGCAACATGGACCCGACCGTGCTCTACGCCAAGCCAGAGGCCATCCGCCAGGAAGTCGCACGTATTCTCGCCAGCTACGGCAAGGGCTCGGGCCACGTGTTCAACCTGGGCCATGGCATCACCCCGGAAGTCGACCCTGAACATGCCGGCGTGTTCATCAACGCCGTGCACGAGCTTTCCGCGCAGTACCATCAATAACGCGTCTGCATGACTGAAGCCGGCCTTGAGCCGGCTTTTTTGTGCCGCAGCAAAATCGCCCGGCAGTGTCGACCATTCCTACATAGCTGAGGCCGCTAACACCCTAGAGTCTCGCGCTCGTATCGGGAGCCCATGGCATGAAGCCAGGCCTCCCACTCTAAGTTCAAGGAGTCGATCGTGAGTTCAGGTAGCGTTTTGCAGAAGCGTTTGTTGGCCAGCAGTGTCTGGGCAATCGTGGCCAGTTCAGGGCTGCATGCACAGTTAGCCAGTGCCCATGGATACGTGAGCGACCCACCTTCCCGGGATTTTGCCTGCAAGCAGGGCTTGAACGTCGGCTGTGGCCAGCCGATTTATGAGCCTCAGTCTGTCGGCGAAGCGGCTAAAGGTTTCCCACAGCTGGGCCCTGCAGACGGCAAGATCGCCAGTGGTGGCGTTCGCTCGGACTTCTCGTCCCTGGATGAACAAACTGCCAACCGCTGGCATTTGACGCCCATCGCCGGGCGCGACGTGGCGTTCGAGTGGTACTACACCGAAGGGCACAAGACCACCAAGTGGGAGTACTTCATCAGCAAGAGCGGCTGGAACCCCAACGCGATGCTGAGCCGCGCCTCCTTCGATGCCGAGCCTTTCTGCAAGGTCGATGGTCAGGGCAAGCCAGCCCGTGGTGACGGGTTGCCAACCCACGGGGCAGCTCCGACGAAGCATCAGTGCAGCTTGCCGGCGGACCGCTCTGGCCAGCACGTCATCCTCGGTGTCTGGACCGTCGACGATACCGCTGCTGCGTTCTACAAAGTGATGGATGTGGATATCCAGTCTGATGGCGGCACCGACCCTGAGTGGCCACGGGTCGGCACCATCACCCCGCACAGTGATCTGCAGGTCGGAGACAAGGTCAAGGCACGGGCCTTCATCGGGGGTACCGAAAGCGAGGCCCACAGCGTCGGCATCAGTGTCGACAACCCCGAAGAGGGCGTTGCCGCGAACTGGGCTTTCAAGCTTGCCCAGCGCATCAATGAAACCCAGTCGCAGATCCAGGCCGGGCAACGCGATGAAGAAGGCAATGCCCACCCTATCAAAGGGGCCAACCCGATCTTCGCCAATGTGGCCAGCGGTGTGACCAACTACGAGCTGGATATCCAGGGCAAGGCAATCGATGACTCCTACCTGCACCTGCATGATCTGAAGGCGGATTACGCGCTCAAGGATGGCAAGACCAGTGTCGATTTCACCGTGATGACCAACCGCAAGCTGCAGGTTACCTCGCGTCTGTTCAACGACCAGAACCAGCAGGTCGGGCATGTTCGTCAGCAAGTGGATGCCGCCACCGCGCCAGTGGTGCTGCAGGCTGAAAGCAGCGCGGGCAAACACCTGCTCAAGGTGGTCGGTGTGGACAAGACTGGGCGTGTGATGTTGCAGCACGAACGTGAAGTCCAGTTGATCGACCGCGGTGATGTCGATTACCAGTACGAATACCCCAATTCGATGATTGAATACAAAGCGGGTACCCGGGTGCTGCAGAGCAAGACGGGTGAAGTGTTCGAGTGCAAGCCATTCCCTGCCGAGGGCTGGTGCAAAATCTACTCGCCTGGTGCCAACCACTATGAGCCCGGTGTAGGTAGCCACTGGAGCGACGCCTGGGAAAAGCGCTGATCCAGTGCACTGGCGCCACGCTGCAGTGGCGCCAGTCTGCAACCGATCCTTTATGCACATTCAAATGAATCTCGAGGCGCAGCCTCCGCTGCCGTGGGGGCGCGCGTGAAACGTCTGTCGGCTCTGACAGCGTGGTTGGCGCTATCGCTCATTACCACGGCGCTGCTGGTTGCGCGCGAGCTGCACTTGCGCAACGGCACCGAGCCAGTGGCACCTGCGCCGGTAGCCGTGGCTGCGCCAGCGGAGCGCCAGCACCTGGCTGCGCAAGCACTGGTGCTGGCATTCGGTTTCAAGCCTGCCGAGCAGGAGCAAGCCAGCCGGCCGGGGCTGAAGCTGCTGGCCAGTTTCATCCCCAGCCTGGGCGAACCCAGGGCGCTGGTGGCCGCAGCGGACAGCACGGCAACTTACCGCGTGGGCGATCGCTTGCCCGATGGCAGCGTGCTCAGGCAGGTGCAAGGCCAGTCCATCACGGTCTGGTTCAACGGCCGCGAACAGCGCGTGCACCTGGCCGCCAGCCAGGCCCCGGTGTTTCGCCCCGCCGGCTCAGCGAGCCCGGCACAAACGACTCCAGCTACTTCAGCCCGCGTATTGCGGGAGGTGCATTGATGTTCGAACACTACTTGCGCGCGGCCTCGCTGGGCGCCTTCTTGGCCCTGGGCGTAGCCCCGGCCATTGCCGAACAAGCCACCTGGGAAATGGCGATGAACGATGCCGATGTTCGCGACGTGGTGCGTGAAGTGGGTGCGATCCTCGATCAGACCATCATCCTCGACCCCCGCGTGCAAGGGCGCATCACTGTGCTGTCGAGCGAGCAGCTCGATCGCGAGGGGATTCGCCGGCTGTTCTATTCGGTGCTCAACGCCCAGGGTTTTGCGGCGGTGAACGACGGCGACCGGCTACTGGTGCTGCCGGCCAACGAGGCCAAGGCGTGGGCCAACCAGCAGTACGAAGCCATTCCGGCAGCCTTCACCACGCAGGTGTTCAACCTGTCCGGCAGTGTCGCCGCCGACCTTGCGGGGCTGTTGCGCCCGCTGGTGTCCAGCAATGGCTACATCGGCCCGTCCAGCTCTGCCAATGCCCTGGTCATCACCGATTCGGCCGCCAACCTGGAGCGCATGCGCACCTTGATCGCGCAGCTCGACAGCGGCCAGCGGCATGACCATGAACTGGTGACGCTGCAGCATGCCCAGGTCAGCGACCTGTTATCGGTACTGGAGGCTGCCGCGGGCAGTTCCGACAGCGGTGTTCGCGTGCTGGCCGATGAGCGCGGCAACCGCGTGCTGGTGCTGGGGCCGATCAAGTCGCGCCAGCGCCTGGCGCAACTGGCACGGTCGATGGACGTGCCAGCCCCGCTCAACGCACAGAACTGGCGGGTGGTGCGTCTGCAGCACTCCAACGCCGAGCAACTGGCCGAAGTGTTGTCCGAGGTGGGCAAGCGCATGGAGCGCAAGCCGACGCCGGACGCCCTCGACAGCGCGGCCCTCGGGCAGGCGGTGATCAAGGCCGATACCAGCCAGAACGCGCTGGTGCTGCTGGGTTCGCCACCGACCCTCGGCAGCGTGGTGCAGATCATCGAGCAGCTCGACCAACCCAGGGCGCAGGTATTGATCCACGCCGCGATCGTCGAAGTCAGCGGCGACATCAGCGAGGCGCTGGGCCTGCAATGGGGCGTCAACACCGGGAGCCTGAAAGGCGGCATCACTGTGCCGGAAAGCGGCGTCACCCTCCCGGACTTGCTCGGCAGCGAGCTGGCATTGCCCGGTGGAGCCGCCTTGGCCGCTGGCTCCGATCGATTTGCCGTGCTGGTTTCGGCCCTGGCCAGCAACAGCCGCAGCAACCTGCTCTCGACCCCGAGCCTGCTGACGTTGGACAACCAGGAGGCGCAAATCCTCGTGGGCCAGAACGTGCCCTTCAAGACGGGCTCCTATACCACCCCCGGCAGTGGCTCGGACAACCCCTTCAACACCGTCGAACGCCAGGACGTCGGCATCAGCCTCAAGGTTCGCCCCTACATCAACGAAGGGCGCAGCCTGCGCCTGGAGGTCGAGCAGGAGAGTTCGGAGGTGGTGCCCAGCGCGCTCGAGGACGACCTGGTCACCAACAAGCGCTCGCTCAAGAGCACCATCCTGGCCCAGGACGGCGAAATCATCGTGATTGGCGGCCTGATCAAGGACAGCGTGAAGAGCGAACAGCGCGGGGTCCCTGGCCTGAGCCGGCTGCCTTGGGTCGGCGGCCTGTTCCGCTGGACGCGCGACGTGCAGGAGAAAACCAACCTGATGGTGTTCTTGCGGCCCACTGTATTGCGCACCCCGCAGCAACTGATCGATACCGGCGAGCGTGCCTGGCAGGACCTGCGCGCCGCACCGGCCGCCCGGTTGCCGCAGGAGTCGAGGCAGCTGTTCGAGGGCCAGCAGCCATGAATGGCGAATTGCCGTTCGGCTTTGCCAAGCGTTACGGCATCCTGCTCGACAAACAGGCCCCGCAACCTGCCTTGCTGCTGCGTGAAGACGCCAGCCTGGCCGCGTTGTCCGAAGCGTTCCGCGTGGTGGGCAGCGGCTGGCCACTGCAGCGGGTCGACGCAGCGCTTTTCGCCGAGCACCTGGCCAGCTGCTATGCAGGTTCCCAGGATGCCGCGCAAACGGTCGTTCAGGGGCTGGACCAGAGCATCGACCTGGCGCACCTGGCCGAAACCTTGCCGCAGACCAGCGACCTGCTCGAGCAACAGGATGATGCGCCCATCATCCGCCTGCTCAATGCGTTGCTCAGCGAGGCCGTGCGTTCGAAAGCTTCCGATATCCACCTGGAAACCTTCGAGCAGCAGTTGCGTGTGCGCATGCGTATCGATGGTGTGATGCGCGAGGTGCTCAGCCCGCCGCGTGCGCTTTCGGCGTTGCTGGTGTCGCGCATCAAGGTCATGGCGCGCCTGGATATCGCCGAACGGCGCGTGCCGCAGGATGGGCGCATCAGCTTGCGCCTGGCCGGGCATGAAGTGGACGTGCGCGTCTCCACGCTGCCGGCCGCCCATGGCGAGCGGGTGGTGTTGCGCCTGCTGGACAAGCAGGCAGTGCGCCTGGATATCGAGCACATGGCCATGCAGCCCGCGGCGCGCGCCGGCTTTGTACGCGTGCTGGCGCGGCCGCACGGCATATTGCTGGTGACCGGGCCAACAGGCTCGGGCAAGACCACCACCCTGTACACCGCGCTGGCGCAACTCAACCAGGCCTCGCGCAACATCCTCACGGTCGAAGACCCCATCGAATACCACTTGGCCGGTATCGGCCAGACCCAGGTCAACAGCAAGGTCGACATGACCTTCGCCCGCGGGTTGCGGGCAATCCTGCGCCAGGACCCCGACGTGGTGATGGTCGGTGAAATCCGCGATCGCGAGACCGCCGAAATCGCGGTCCAGGCATCGCTGACCGGCCACCTGGTGCTGTCGACCTTGCACACCAACAGCGCCCTGGGCGCCATCACCCGCTTGGCCGACATGGGCGTCGACACCTGTTTGCTGGCGTCGTCGCTGGCCGGCGTGCTCGCCCAGCGGCTGGTGCGCAAGCTATGCGTGCAGTGCCGGCTGCCCCAGCCGCTGGACGAGGCGACGGCCAAGGTGCTGGGGGTGGCTGCGGATGCCACGGCGTGTGTCTACCAGGCCCAGGGTTGCGAGCACTGCCAGCAGGGTTACAGCGGCCGGCTGGCGCTTCACGAGATGGTCGTGGTGACCCCCGCCCTGGCCCAGGCGATCCATGGCCGGGCCTCGGAGGCGCAGATGCTGGCGTTGCTCCGCGAGGATTGCGCGAGCTTGTTCGAGCATGGCGTGCAACGGGTGCTGCAGGGCGAAACCAGCGTGGCCGAAATGCTGCGTGTGGCGGGCCAGGACTAGGGCGATGGCATTGTTCAGGTATCAGGCGCTGGATGCGCACAGGCGCGTTCAGCGCGGCACCCTGGAAGCCGCCAGCGCGCGGATGCTGCGCCAGCAGTTGCGCGACCGCGGCTGGCAGGTCTTGTCGGTGCGCGTGGCGGGCCCCTCGTTACTGGCCAGGTTGCGGCCCGATGGCCGCCTGAATGTTGCCCAGCGCTCCTTGCTTACGCGGCAACTGGCAAGCCTGTTGTACGCCGGCATGCCCCTGACCGAGGCGCTCCAGGCATTGGCCGAGCAAAGCGGGCAGCGCCGGGTGCGGCAGGTCATGCAAGGGGTGGCGGCGCGGGTGGCCGAAGGCAATGCGCTGGCCGAGGCGCTGGCGCAATACCCCGCTGCATTCCCTGTGGTGTACCGCGCCACGGTGGCCGCTGCGGAACGCTCAGGCCACCTGGCGGGCGTGCTCGAACGCCTCGCCGAGCATGGCGAGCAGCAGCAGGCCATGCGCCAGAAGGTCCAGCTGGCCTTGGTCTACCCGGTGATCCTGCTGGTCGTGTCGATACTCGTGGTGGGCTTTCTGCTTGGCTTCGTGGTGCCTGACGTGGTGCAAGCGTTTTCCCGGGACCAGGCCCACCTGCCCACGCCGACCCGTGTGCTCATCGCCTTGAGCGACGCCAGCCGGCACTACGGCCTGGTGGCTGTGCTGGTGCTCGGCGCACTGGTGCTGCTGCTGGCGCGGGCGCTGCGCCAGCCTGCTCGACGTCGCCAATGGCACGCGCTGGCGCAGCGCTTGCCGTTGTATGGCGAGTTCATGCACGCCAGCGAGGCGGCGCGTTTCGTCAGCACCCTGGCGATTCTCTGCCGCGGTGGCGTGCCCTTGGTCGAGGCACTGCACATCGCTGCCGCGGTGGTCGGCAACCTGGTCACTCGCGAGCGCTTGCAGATGGCCGCGCGTGAGCTTGGCGAGGGCGCAAGCCTCGCCCATTGCCTGACCCGCAGCGCCGTGGTGCCGCCTTTGATGCTGCAGATGATCGCCAGCGGCGAGCGTGCCGGTGAGTTGAACATCATGCTCGAGCGCGCTGCCGAGCTGCAGGCAAACCACCTGGCCGCGCGCATCTCGTTGCTGGTCAGCCTGTGCGAACCGCTGATGCTGCTGGTCATGGGCGGCATCGTGCTGTTCATCGTCCTGGCGATCCTGCTACCGATCCTGAACCTCAACCAACTGGTCAACTGAACATGCCCATTCGCCCTAGACGTCAATCCCAACGGGGTTTCACCCTGATCGAAATCATGGTGGTGGTGGTCATTCTGGGGGTGCTCGGCGCCCTTGTGCTGCCCAACGTCATGAGCCGCCCGGAGCACGCCAAGCTCACGGCTGCGCGCACCGATATCCAGTCCATCGCCACGGCGCTGGAAATCTATCGGTTGGATAACGGCCGCTATCCGACCACTGCCCAGGGGCTTGAAGCGTTGGTCAAACCGCCGACGTTGGCGCCGCTTCCCCGCCAGTGGAATGCCCAGGGTTACCTGAGGGCGATGCCGACCGACCCCTGGGGTACGGCCTACCAATATGCCAGCCCCGGAACGCGCTCCAATCATGGCTTTGACCTGTACAGCTTCGCTGCCGATGGCCAGGCCGGTGGTGAAGGGCCGGACGCCGACATCGGCAACTGGGCCGAATGACATCCCGGCGTTGCCGCGGGTTCACGTTGCTGGAGCTGCTGGTGGTCCTGGCATTGCTGGGCGTGCTGGTCGGCATGGCGGGGCTGACCCTGGGGCGCGACCCACAGCGCCAGGTATCGCAGGAAGCGTCACAGTTCCTGCAATTGGTGCAGTACGCGCGCCAGCGGGCGGTGCTGGAAGGTGCGACCTTGGGCATTCATGTGGACGCCCAGCGCTACCGGCTGGCCAGGCGCACCGAGCGCGGCTGGGAGATGGCCGGCCAATGGCGGGATACAGGCCTGGACCTGCGCCTGGAACTGGACGGCCTGCCGGTGCTGGCAAGGCTTTCTGAAGTACCTCGGTTGCTACTTCACAGCAATGATGAACACAGCGTGTTCACCTTGCATTTCGAAAACGCCGGCCAGCGCCTGGCATCGGTAACGAGCGATGGCCTCAATGACCCGAAGTTCGGCTTCTGAACAGGGCTTTACCTTGCTCGAAGTGTTGGTGGCACTGGCCATTTTCGCAGTGCTGGCATTAGCCATGGGCAGCGCGACCCAACATTTGCTGGTGCAGACGCGGCAGATGGAAGACCGCCTGCTGGCCAGCTGGCTGGCCGACAACCACCTCGCCCTGCTGCGCCTCCAAGCGCAGGCGGCGGCTGGCCAGCGTCAGCTCGAAACGCAATTCGTGCAACGCCGTTGGCTGTTGCACGAGACGCGCCAGCCGTTGCCAAACGGGCTGCTGCAGGTTGAGGTCCGGGTGAGCCTGCCTGGCGTCAAAGGCGCAGTGCACCAGGCCAGCGCCTGGCTGGTAGTGGCCGATGATGCAGACTGAGCGCGCCAGCCGCCAGCGTGGTTTCACGCTGTTCGAGCTGTTGTTGGCGGTGGCCATTTTCGCCCTTCTGGCGTTGGGTAGCGCACAGCTGGTCGACAGCATGCTCAGGGCCGACCGGGTGCGCGAAGCGCGGGTCGATGACCTCAGGGCCTTGGGCCGGGCGTTGAGCCTGCTGCAGCGCGATGCCTTGCAAGGCCTGGCCCACTCGGGCCTGAAGGACGCTGGTTTCGCCATTTCATTGGAGGGCACGCGTGTCCGCTGGCTGCTGGGTGCAGGGCAGGAAACGCGGGCACCGGGCAGCGGTTTGCGCGCGGTCGAATACTGGTTGGAGGACGGCATCCTCTGGCGCCGCCAGCTCAGCGTCGGGCAACGCCCCGGGCGTGCGCAACGGGTACTGGAGGGGGTGCAGGCGCTCCGTTGGCGGCTGCATGCCCCAGCCAGTGGCTGGCTTGAGCATTGGCCGGATGGAGACCACCAGGAGCGGGCTGCCGATGCACTGGAAGTCACGCTGTCCACCGCGCGCTACCCGCAGGTGCGCCGGGTGTTGCCAATGGCGGGAGGGGGGCGATGAGCCGCGCTCGGCAACGAGGCTTGGCGCTGGTAACGGTGCTGCTGGTCATGGCCCTGCTGACACTGTTGGTCGCCGGCATGCTGCGCAGCCAGCAACTGCTGGTGGCCGGCGTGGGGCAGCAACTGGCTTTTTCGCGCTTGCTGCAACTGGCACTGGCCGGCGAGCAGCAGATGCTGCAGCAGCTCGCGCAGCAGGCACCCAGCTTGCTGCAGCGCAGCCATGCTGGGCAGGCGTGGGCTGAGCACCGGCAATTGGCCCTGGCCGACGGGCAGGTGTGGATGCGCATGGAAGACCTGGCTGGGCGGCTGAACCTCACGGCCTTGATCGGGCGTCGATCGCTCGACCCGGTGCTGCTCGTGCGCTGGCAGAGGCTCTGTGCCTCGCTGGGCATCGACCCTCCAGACCTGCAAGCGTTGGTCGGGCAACGCCTGCTGGATGTCAGCCAGCTGAGCGGCTTGCCGGGGTTGAGCGCAGATGCACTGGCGCGGTTGCGCCCCTGGGTTGTGGTACTGCCGGATCAGGCTGGCCTGAACGTCAATACGGCCCCGACACGCCTGCTCGCTGCGCTGGAGGGGCTTGGCCCGGCGGCTGCCCAGCGTGTGCAGGGTGAGCGCCCCGACGATGGCCATGCCAGCGTCCAGCGCTTTCTCGCCAGCCCGCAGATGCTCGGCCTCGGCACCCAGGCACATGGGCTGGCGGTCGCCAGCCGCTGGTTCCGCCTGGAGCTGCAAGCCGAGTTGGATGGCCAGCGGATGTACTTGTACAGCGACTTTGAAATCGATGCGAAGACCCATCGGGTGAACCTGGTGCGGCGTAGTTTTTCTGCAACGCGGGAGCAACAACGGGATGAGTGAAGCCTTGGTGTATCTGTTGCCGCAGGGTATGCAGCAGGCCGATGCCAGCTGGCCTGTGCTTGTGTGCACCGCCCGAGGGCAGGTGCAGCGCAGCTGCCTGGGCGCGCTGCGAGAGTCGCTGGGGGCTGACGCAAAGGTGCTGGTCGTGCTGCCTATCGAAATGCTGGGCAGCTGCCAGACAGCCCCGATGCCTGGGCGAAAGCCTACACAGGAGGCCTTGGCCTATGCGGTGGAAGATCAACTGGCGGCGGCACTGGACAGCCTGCACCTGGCCTATGGCGCCGCCGACCGGGAAGGCCGGCGGCGCGCCCTGGTGGTCGAGCGCGAACGCTGGCAAGCACTGCTTGCTCTGCTGCAGGCCGAAGGCATTCAACCCGTTGCCATACAGGCCGATGCCGACCGGCTGTTCGCCGAGCCCGGCGCGCTGTGGCTGGAGGGCCGCTGGCTGATCGGTGGTGCTGGCTTGCCGTTGCTGGCGGCCAGTGCCTCGGCGGCGCAGACACTGGTGCAGGCGCTGCCGGCAATGGCCTGGCAGTCCGAAGCATCTGGCGCGCCGTGCAACCAGCACATCGACAGTGCCATCGAAGCGCTGATCCATGGGCGCCCTGGGGTGATCGACCTGCAGCAGGCAAGCAAGCGCCATTGGCAGCTTCCTTGGCAGCAGGCCATGGCCGGGTTGCTGTTGGTCTGGTCGTTGGTGTGCGTGGCTGACCAGGTGCGTGCGAGCTGGTTGCAGCAGCGCAGCGAGCAGCTGCGGGCCGACAATCTGCAGCAGTTTCAGCGTTGGGCGCCTGGGCAGGCATTGACGGGCGATCTGTCGCGCCTGGTCGAGGCGTTGCAGCAGCGCCCCTTGCCGAGCACCGCTGCGCAACGTCTGGCAGGGCTGGCCGAGCAGGTCGTGGAAAGCGGCAATCTTTCGCTGCAGCGCGCGGCGCTGATACCCGGGCAAGGTTGGCGGGTGGAGGTGCAAGGGCGGGGCTTTGCCGATTTGCAGCGGTTGCGTGAACGGGTGCCGGCGCTGGTCGTGGAACATGCGAGGCAGTCTGATCAGGGTGTGCAGGCGACGTTGATGTGGGCGGGAGGAGAATGACTGTGCGCAGGTTTCATCGGTTCATCGAACAGTGGCGCAACATCCCTGATCAGCGGCGCCAGCTCATGGCGGGCGCTGCCTGGCTGCTGCTCGCGCTGCTGCTGTGGCAGCTGGCCTGGCTGCCTGGCCGGTCGAGCCTGCAGCACGCCACCCAGGCCCTGGCCAAGGAACAGGCACTGAGCCGCCAACTGGACCAGGCAAGTGCGGCCCCCGGTTACCCACAGGCACGAAGAGCGGTGACAGCGGCGCTGCTCAGTGAGCAGGCACAGGCGGCAGGGCTGCGCATCATCGATATGGAAGCGCAGGATGGCCGGGCAGAATTGCTAGTCGAAGGCGCTGCGCAAGTCGTTCTGCAGTGGTTGCATGGCCAGGAGCGTGAAGGTACGCGAATGCTGGAGCTGCAATTGCAGCGTGTTGAAGACCTGCTCCAGGCGCGGCTTGGCGTGGAGCTGGGGGGGCGTGATTAAGCTTGGTTTCAGCCTGGCGCGATACGCTCTGGCCCATCACAACTCATCAGGAAGCAACCCATGAAAACGCGCTACCTCGCCCTCATCCTCGCCCCGCTGTTCAGCACCGCTGCCCTGGCTGCGGGCTATACCGGCCCGGGTGCGCAGCCGGTGACCACCGTTTCCGCCGCCAAGGATGCCGCTGACGACACGCCGGTGGTGCTGCAGGGCTACGTGACCAAGAAGATCAACAACGACGACAAGTACGAGTTCAAGGACAACACCGGCACCATCACGGTCGAGATCGACAACGAAGACCTGCCGCCGA
This sequence comes from Pseudomonas sp. UBA6315, assembly GCF_002438125.1. Classification (NCBI taxonomy): domain Bacteria; kingdom Pseudomonadati; phylum Pseudomonadota; class Gammaproteobacteria; order Pseudomonadales; family Pseudomonadaceae; genus Pseudomonas; species Pseudomonas sp. UBA6315. The sequence goes on along the minus strand of NZ_DJTF01000194.1, from coordinate 7,550 downwards.
CGCCGTTCAACGAGAAGACCAAGGTGAAGCTGACCGGCGAGGTGGAAAAGCACCTGATGAGCCGTGAAGTGGATGTGGATATCGTCGAGATCGTGAACTGATCCAAAGGCCCCATCGCCGGCAAGCCGGCTCCCACAAAGTCAGCAGTGAACTATGAACTGTGTGGGAGCCGGCTTGCCGGCGATGGGCTGCAAGGCAGCCCCAAGGCTCAAGCCTTCTTGGGCTCCAGCCTGCTCAGGTGCAGCGCCACGCCCAACGCCACCGCCAGCAAGCTGCCGATGAACAGCCCGATGCCATTCCAGCCCCAGTGATGCCAGAACACCCCGCCCGCCGTACCCGCAACGCTCGAACCCGCGTAATAGCAGAACAGGTACAGCGATGACGCCTGCCCCTTGGCCTTCAGCGCCCGCCGGCCAATCCAGCTGCTGGCCACCGAGTGCGCGCCAAAGAAGCCGAAGGTGAACACCAGCATGCCGAGAATGATCAGCACCAGCGGCGAAGCCAAGGTCACCAGCAAACCACCTGCCATCACCACGATACTGGCCCAGAACACCTTACGCCGGCCGAGCTTGTCAGCCAGGGCACCGACCTGCGCCGAACTGTAGATACCCGACAAGTACACCACCGACAGCAGGCCGACCAGCGCCTGGTTCATGTGGTAGGGCCCCGCCAGCAACCGGTAGCCGATGTAGTTGAACAAGGTGACGAAGGCGCCCATCAGCAGGAAGGCTTCGAGGAACAGCCAGGGCAGGCCGGCATCCTTGAAGTGCATGACGAAGCCATCGAGCAGGTTGCGCGGCTTGAGCGACTGGGTGCGGAAGTTGCGCGATTCCGGCAGCACCTTCCAGAACACCAGCGCCGCCACCAGGGCCAGGCCGCCGATGATCAGCATTGCCGTGTGCCAGCTGACGAAGTCGATCAGCACGCCGGTGATCAGCCGCCCGCTCATGCCGCCGATGGCGTTGCCGCCGATGTACAGCCCCATGGCCAGGCCGATGTGCTGCGGGTGAATCTCTTCGCTCAGGTACGTCATCGCCACGGCGGCCAGGCCGCTGAGCGACAGGCCCACCAGCGCCCGCGTGGCCAGCACCCATTCCCAGCTTGGCATGACCGCGCTGACCATGGTCGACAGCGCCGCGCAAAGCAGGGCAAACACCATCACCGGCTTGCGCCCGACGCGGTCGGAAATCGGCCCGGTGATCAGCAGCCCGAACGCCAGCATGGCGGTGGAAACCGACAGCACCAGGCTGCTTTGCGCGGCATTGATCGAATATTCCTGGGACAGCAACGGCATCATCGGCTGTACGCAGTACAGCAGGGCGAAGGTGGCGAAGCCGCCGCTGAACAGGGCCAGCACGGTCTTGAGGAAGGCGGGGGTGCCTTTTTCGATCCAGATATCGTTCAGCGGGGCAGGTTCGGGGTCGGCGGGAAGGGGGGCTACAGCAGTTTTCACGGGCGGGTACCTCTGGCGCAATGAAAAAAAGCATATAGCTGGCTAATGATTAGATCCAATATATTGTTCGACCTATTTAAGAGGTTTTGCGACCTACTCGGAGCCGATCATGGAACTGCGCCATTTGCGTTACTTCATCGCCGTGGCCGAAGAGCTGCACTTTGGCCGCGCAGCCCAGCAACTGGGCATCTCTCAGCCGCCCCTGAGCCAGCAGATCCAGGCCCTGGAGCAAGAGCTGGGGGCGCGCTTGTTCGAGCGTACCAATCGTCGGGTCGAGCTCAGCGAGGCCGGCCGGCTGTTTCTCGACGAGGCGCGGCAGGTGCTGGCGCAGGTCGAGAAGGCCGCCGACGTGGCACGCCGCGCGCAGCTGGGCGAGTTGGGCGAGATGAAGATCGGCTTCACCTCGTCGGCGCCGTTCACCTCGAAGATCCCCAAGGCGATCCATGCGTTTCGCCAGCGCTTCCCTGCCGTGCACCTGAACCTTCAGGAAATGAGCAGCCGCGATGTCGCCGACGGGGTGTTCGACGAGTCCATCGAAATCGGCCTGATGCGGCCGATGCCGTTGCCCGAAGGCCTGATTGCCACCGAGCTGTTTCGCGAACCGTTGGTGGCGGTGATCAATGCCTCGCACCCGCTGGCCGAAGGCACCGAGCAGGGCGTGCACATGGCCGCGCTGGCCCATGAGCCCTTCGTGTTCTTCCCGCGCAGCTATGGCAGCGGGCTGCATGCGCAGCTGCTGAGCCTGGCGCGCCAGGCCGGCTTCAGCCCGCACTTCGCCCAGGAAGCGGGGGAGGCGATGACCATCATCGGGTTGGTGTCCGCAGGCCTCGGGGTGTCGGTGCTGCCGGCCTCCTTCCAGCGCATGCGCATCGAAGGCGTGGTCTATTGCACCTTGCTCGACCAGGGCGCGACCTCGGCCGTGTGGCTGGTGCAGCGTGAGCGCGGCAGTTCGGCGATGGCCAAGGCCTTCGCCGAATTGGTCACGGATGCGACGTCCGGCGTCAGCTGAGGTGCAGCGGCCAGTGCCGCTCGCCAATGCGCTGCAGGCACAGGCGCAGTTCGCGCTCCAGGGCGCGGTCTTCGATCACTGGGGCGAAGTCTTCCAGCAACGCTTCGTGCATCTGCGCCAGCGGTTGTGGCAGCGGCCGGCTGCCAGCCTTGCGGCCGCGTAGCCACACGGCCTGGTTGGCTGCCAGCAAGGTGGCGGCGGCGACTTGCTCGGTCAGCTCCAGCACACGCAGGGCGTCCCGCGCGGCGATGGTGCCCATGCTCACCTTGTCCTGGTTGTGGCACTCGGTGGAGCGCGAGAACACGCTGGCCGGCATGGTCTGCTTGAGCGCTTCGGCAGTCCAGGCGCTGGCGCCGATCTGCACGGCCTTGAAGCCGTGGTTGAGCATCGCCCGCTCGGCCTCGGCCCCCGACAGGTTGCTCGGCAGGCCGTGGTTGTAGCGCACGTCCACCAGCAGCGCGAGCTGCCGGTCGAGCAGATCGGCGACGTTGGCCACCAGGGTTTTCAGGCTGTCCATGGCAAAGGCAATGTGCCCGCCGTAGAAATGCCCGCCGTGCAGCACGCGTTCGGCGTCGCCGTCGATGATCGGGTTGTCGTTGGCGCTGTTGAGCTCGGTTTCGATGAAGCCGCGTAGCCAGCCCAGGCTGTCGGCCAGCACACCCAGCACATGCGGCGCGCAGCGCAGCGAGTAGCGGTCCTGCAGGCGGTGCAGGGGTGGCAGCGGGGCGTCGATGGCCAGGTCCTGGCGCAGCCAGGCGGCGACCTGGGCCTGGCCAGGGTGGGGTTTGGCGGCGAACAGCCGTTGGTCGAAGTGTTCCGGGTTGCCCTGCAGGCCGATCACGTTCAGGGCGGTGATGCGCGTGGCCAGCTTGAGCAGGTAGTCGGCGCGGGCGAAGGCCTGGCAGGCCAGGCCAGTCATCACCGCGGTACCGTTCATCAGTGCCAGCGCTTCCTTGGGGCGCAGCACCAGCGGTTGCCAGCCCAGTTCACGGTGCACCTCGGCACTGCTGCGGCGTGCGCCCTGGTAGAGCACCTCGCGCTCACCGGCCAGGGCTGCGGCGACGTAGGACAGCGGGGTCAGGTCGCCGCTGGCGCCCACCGAGCCTTCCTCGGGGATCAGCGGCAGGATGTCGTGGACGAGAAAGTCGCGCAGGCGCTCCAGCAACAGCAGGCGCACACCCGACACGCCGTGGCTCAGCGAACGCAGGCGGGCAGCCAGCACGGCGCGGGTAGCGCTGGCATCGAGCAGGCGCCCGAGGCCGCAGCCGTGGAAGGTATAGAGGTGGCGCGGCAGGGCTTCGACATGCTCCAGCGGCACCGCGACCACGCACGAGTCGCCATAGCCGGTGGTAACGCCATAGATCACCCCTTCCTTGTCCAGCAGGCTGTCGAGAAAGCGGGCGCCGCGCTCGATGTACGCGCGGTATTCGCTGTCATCCTGCAGCTGCACGGTGGCGCGGCGTTCGGCCACGGCCAGGACGTCCTCGATCGCCAGCGGCGACTGGCCAAAGGTTACAGGCGGGTGCGGGGGCATCGTCATCGATCATCCTGGTGTGTGGCGAAGGTTTGCGCGGGGCAGGGTAGCGCTGCCGAAGGCGTGCGGCAATTGCCGCTGGCCATTGCCGGCGCGCCGCCACATACTCGGTCATTCGTTGATACACGGAGGTCTCTCATGCGGCGCGTGGTGTTCAATCAGAAAGGTGGCGTGGGCAAGTCGAGCATCGCTTGCAACCTGGCGGCTGTGAGCGCCAGCGAAGGCTATCGGACCCTGCTGATCGACCTGGATGCCCAGGCCAACTCGACTCAGTACCTGACCGGGCTCACGGGCGACGACATCCCCATGGGCATTGCCGATTTCTTCAAGCAGAGCCTGTCCAGCGGGCCGTTCAGCAAGAAGAACAAGGTCGATATCTACGAAACCCCGTTCGACAACCTGCACGTGGTCACCGCCACGGCGGAGCTGGCCGACCTGCAGCCAAAGCTTGAGGCCAAGCACAAGATCAACAAGCTGCGCAAACTGCTCGACGAGCTGGACGAGGATTACGAGCGGATCTACATCGACACCCCGCCGGCGCTGAATTTTTACGCGGTTTCCGCGTTGATCGCTGCGGATCGGGTGCTGATCCCCTTCGACTGCGACAGCTTTTCACGCCAGGCCCTGTACGGCCTGCTGGCGGAAATCGAAGAGCTCAAGGATGATCACAACGAAGACCTGATGGTCGAAGGCATCGTGGTCAACCAGTTCCAGTCCCGCGCCAGCCTGCCCCAGCAGATGCTCGACGAGCTGCTTGCCGAAGGCTTGCCGGTGCTGCCGGTGTACCTGGGCAGCTCGGTGAAGATGCGCGAGTCGCACCACGCCAGCTTGCCGCTGATTCACCTGGAGCCGCGGCACAAGCTGACCCAGCAGTTCGTCGAGTTGCACGCGCTGCTGGAAGAAAACGCCTAGACCCCTTGGCTGCGCAGCCACTCCAGCAACGACTGCAGTGGCAACGCCCCGGCCTGGCGGCTGACTTCGCGGCCATTTTTGAACAGGATCAGGCTGGGGATCGAGCGGATGCCCAGTTGCCCGGCCAGGTTGCGGTTGGCTTCGCTGTCGAGCTTGGCCAGGCGGCAGCGGCCGCTGAGCTGGCGGGCGGCCTGCTCGAAGGTGGGGGCGAAGGATTTGCAGGGGCCGCACCAGTCGGCCCAGACGTCGACCAGCAGCGGCAGGTCGCCTTTGATCTGGCTGGCGTAGCTGCTTTCGCTGAGGTCGAAGGGTTTGCCGAGCAGTACATCCTGTTTGCAGCGGCCGCATTTGGGTGCATCGCCCAGGCGTTCGGCGGGCAGGCGGTTGAGGCCGTTGCAGTGGGGGCATGGGATCAGCAGCGGTTCGGTCATGTCGATTCCTTATTGATGTGCCCGAAACCCTGTGGGAGCGGGCTAGCCCCGCGAAGAGGCCGGCCCGAACACTCGAGTTGTCTGGCACGGGCTTGGCCCGTGTTCGCGGGGCAAGCCCGCTCCCACAGAGGGCGGATGTGCTTCACGAAGAGCAGCTGATTTCCAGATGCTTGCCCCACTCCGGCGGCCGCTCGGCATAGGCCTGCATCCCTTCTTGCTCTTCGAACGGCCGGCTCAGCACCTGGTGCAGCCGCCGCACTTCACTGTAGTCCCCTGCCTCGGCCGCTTCGATGGCTTTCTGCGCCAGGTAGTTGCGCAGCACGTACAGCGGGTTCACCGCATGCATGCGCGCACGCCGCCCGTCGGCATTGGCGGCTTCGCGCTCGCAGCGAGCGAGGTAGTCAGCGCCCCAGGCGTCGAACCCGGCAAGGTCGATGAAATCGTCGCGTACCACGCTCAGGGCCGCAGCCACGGGCTGGTCGCCGAGCCTGCGGAAGAACAGGTTGTAGTCCACCCCGCCGCTCTGCATGCGCTGCAGCAGGCGCTCGACCAGGGCCATGTCGCCGTCTTCGGCCGTGGTCAGGCCCAGGCGCCGGCGCATCAGGTCCAGGTAGTGCGCCTGGTACAGCGGCAGGAACAGCCCCAGGGCCTCCTTGAGCGGCTCCACCTCGATCACCGTGGTCAGTGCCTGGGCAAGGGCGCTGAGGTTCCAGTGGCCGATCGGTACCTGGTTGGCGTAGCTGTAGCGGCCGCGGTCATCGGAATGGTTGCAGATGAAGTTGGCGTCGAAGTCGTCGAGGAAGGCGAAGGGGCCGAAGTCGAAGGTGATGCCCAGGATCGACATGTTGTCGGTGTTCATCACCCCGTGGCAGAAACCATAGGCCTGCCAGCGGGCGATCAGCTCGGCGTTGCGCTCGACGATGGTGCGGAACATCGCCAGGTACGGCTGCTCGGCCTCGCGGCATTCGGGGTAATGCTGCTCCAGCACGTGGTCGATCAGCACGCGCTGCTGTTCCGGCTGCTTGGTGTAGTAGAAGTACTCGAAATGGCCGAAGCGCACGTGGCTCTGGGCCAGGCGGGTAAGCATGGCCGCGCTCTCGCGGGTTTCGCGCCAAACCGGGGTGCTCGAGCCGATCACGCACAGCGCCCGGCTGCTGGGGATGCCCAGGGCATGCAGGGCTTCGGAGGCGAGGAATTCGCGGATCGACGAGCGCAGCACGGCGCGGCCGTCGCCCATGCGCGAGTACGGGGTCTGGCCGGCGCCCTTGAGGTGCAGGTCCCAGTGCTCGCCGGCATCGTTGAGCACTTCGGCCAGCAGCAGGCCGCGGCCATCGCCCAGGCGTGGGTTGTAGGAGCCGAACTGGTGGCCGGAGTAAACCATGGCGCGCGGGTCGGCTTGTTCCCAGAGCTTCTGGCCGCTGAACAGCTCGGCGAAGATCGGCAGCTCGGCCTGCGCGGGGTCGAGGTCGAGCAGGGCCATGGCCGACGTGCTGGCCACGACCAGGCGAGGGTCAGCGATGGGGTCGGGCAGCACCTGGGTGGAGAACGCGTCGCCCAGGTGGGCGAAGCGGTTGTCGAAACTGAGTTGGTCGAGGGCTTTCACGGGCTGCTCCTGGGGAACGGTGTCATGGGGCCGCTTTGCGGCCCATCGCCGGCAAGCCGGCTCCCACAGGGCGGGTGGGAGCCGGCTTGCCGGCGATCGAGGGCGCAGCCCTCGCCAGCATTCTGGCGGTCATGCCCCTTGGAGTCCACTCAGCTGGGCGCAGTGCCATCCGATTTGGGCTGTTCCAGCGCAATCATCTGCTGCTTGCCGCCCTTGGCATCCATCAGGAACACCTCGACCTGGCGCACCGAGATCTTGATGTCGTGCGCCTTGAACTCGCGGTTGATGTAGCGGTTGATCTCGTCCAGGGTCGGGTTGCGGTCGCCCAGGTCGCGCACGTGCATGCGCAGCTCGTGGTCCAACGAGCTCTCGCCGAAGTTGAGGAAGTACACGATCGGCTCCGGGTCCTTGAGCACCCGCGGGTTCTGGTGGGCGCCCTTGAGCAGCAGGTCGCGCACCAGGTCCAGGTCCGAGCCGTAGTCGATGCCCAGCTTCAGCGTCACCCGGGTGACCGTGTCGGTCAGCGACCAGTTGATCAGCTGGCCGGTGATGAAGGTCTTGTTGGGGACGATGATGTCCTTGCGGTCGAAGTCGGTGATGGTGGTGGC